>JAZNXI010000130.1:0-9165 GCA_045593825.1 Lachnospiraceae bacterium | reverse complement strand
TATTGAAAAGACCACCATGGTATTCGGTCAGATGAACGAGCCACCGGGAGCAAGAATGAGAGTAGGCTTAACCGGTCTTACCATGGCAGAATACTTCCGTGACCAGACCGGTAAGGACGTACTTCTCTTCATCGATAATATTTTCCGTTTTACCCAGGCGGGTTCCGAAGTATCCGCGCTGCTTGGCCGTATGCCATCTGCGGTAGGTTACCAGCCTACCCTGCAGACCGAAATGGGCGCCCTGCAGGAGCGTATTACTTCCACAAAGAACGGTTCCATCACTTCCGTACAGGCTGTTTACGTGCCTGCGGATGACTATACTGACCCTGCTCCGGCAAATACCTTCGCACATCTGGACGCAACCACCGCGTTGTCCCGTTCCATCGTAGAGCTCGGTATTTATCCGGCGGTTGACCCACTGGCTTCCACTTCCCGTATTCTTGACCCACGTATCGTTGGTGAAGAACACTATCAGGTTGCCCGCGGCGTACAGGAAATTCTCCAGAGATATAAGGAATTACAGGATATCATCGCCATCCTCGGTATGGACGAACTCTCCGAAGATGAAAAGCTCCTTGTTGCAAGAGCAAGAAGAGTGCAGAGATTCTTATCCCAGCCATTCCACGTTGCAGAGCAGTTTACCGGTCTTCCTGGCCGTTATGTGCCTATTTCCGAAACCATTCAGGGCTTCAAGGAAATCTTAGAGGGTAAGCATGACGACATTCCGGAAAGTTACTTCTTAAATGCAGGTAACATCGATGATGTTTTAGCAAGAGTGAAGAAGTAATCCTTATACGGAGGAAATGATATGGCAGATATGAGTAAGTTTTTCCGCCTTCAGGTGATTTCACCGGACCGTATCTTCTATGACGGAGATGTGGAAATGGTGGAGCTTAGAACCTCCGAAGGGGAAATGGGTGTGTTAAAAGGACACATCCCACTGACCGCGATTTTAGTTCCGGGTGTCCTCAAAATCAAAGAGGACGGCGAGCAGAAAATTGCCGCATTGCATGATGGTTTCGTGGAAATTTTCCAGGACCACATGACAATTCTGGCAGAATCCTGCGAATGGCCGGAAGAAATCGACCTGCACCGTGCCGAGGAATCCAAAGCCCGTGCAGAAAAGAGACTTTCCAGCGGCGATGCTAATATTAACATTGCCAGAGCGGAATTGTCTCTCAGAAAGTCGCTGATAAGAATTCAGCTGGCACAAAAATAATAAAAAGATTCCGGGTTATCAGCTTTTGGAAGAGCCAAGAGTGGTAGCCCGGTTTTTTTATGCAAAAATAAATTGTATATAAAATTAAAGAATTGACTTGAAATTTTCAGAAAATTGATTTATAATAGGACCATAGAACTAGGTTATGCTTTTGCATAAGGGTTTAGGAGGTAATCTATGACGTATGAAGAACTTGTTGCAAGAGTGAGAGATGCCATGAAAATGGCGCAGGTCAGCCGTCAGGTGGGGCACATTGCGTTTCAGTTTAATGTAGAAGGAGAAGCATCAGGCTACTTCTATGTGGAAATCGATGACGGAAAAGTGAATGTGGCACCGTATGAGTATTATGACAGAGATGCAATAATAGTTACTACGGCGGATGTTATACTTCAGATGCTGGAAGGAAAAATAACGCCGCGGGTAGCTTATACAAATGGGCAGCTGAGAGTATACGGAGACAGCAGACAGTTGGAGAATTTACCATTCGGATGCGGATGCAAAGCTTCCATGCCGTAAAGGCATGGAAGCTTTTTATAATAGTTAAAATTATTTGCAACCTTTTACCTTTCTCATGCGTTCTATTATCAGAAAGGCCTTTCGAACAATACAAAAACAGGAGAATTACTTTGGATACGCAGGAATACGAACGCTTGACAGAAAAATATCTGGACTGTATTTACCGCGTGGCTGTGAATGGGTGTAATACCATTGCAGATGCAGAAGATGTGGTGCAGAATACGTTTGTCAAGCTATGGGAAAGAACAGAAAACTTCGAGGATGAGGACCATGCCAGAAAGTGGCTGATACGTGTGGCGGTAAATGAGTGCCACAGTCTGTGGCGTTCCGGTTGGAAACGTCGTACAGCCTATTTGGAAGAACTGACAGAGGAACCGGTATTTTCTACACCGGAAAGAAGTGAATTATATTTTGCGGTGCAGAACCTCCCTCAGAAATACCGGCAAATCGTGTATCTTTATTATTACGAAGAATACAGCATCCGGGAAATCGGCGGTATGCTGAAACTTTCCGAAACTGCGGTAAAATCAAGACTTCTCCGGGCAAGACAAAAATTGAAGGGTGACTTGAAGGAGGCATGGAATGAATAAGGAAGATAAAATGAAAGCATATGTTCAGAACACCTATGATGAACTGCATGCCCCGGAGGGTTTGCGAAGAAAGGTGATGGACATAAGTATGGAAAATGCAAAAAAACCGGGAATGTTTGTAATGAAAAAGCTTGCGGTAGCAGCGGCACTGGCAGCAGTTTTGTTTGCCGGAAGTAACGGTGTGGCGTATGCTATGACCGGAAACACATGGGTAGAAACTGTAGTGGCTAAAATACGTGTAAACGATACTTGGCAGGATGTGGAAATGGAAGGTGAGGTTCTGGAGGACGGCACCGTGCAGTATTCCACTACATTGAATGTGCAGGATAAGGACAGCGTGGAAATTGTGCTTATCAGTGATGCAGTAGGAGTGGATTCTTTAGAAATAAGTGCGGGTGATGGTGCAGAAGGTACATTGCCGGAAGTTTACATTGATATGGACACTACTACGGTGGATAGTAACATCGGAGTAGCAAAGGAAGACGATAAGGTTTATTTTGTAGATGGTGATATAAAAATTGATATCACTGATGACATGGCTGACGGAGCCGCATCGGTAAGTTATGAGAAGAACGGAGAAACCTATCAGTATGAAGTAAAAGAAGAACCGGGAGTTCCGGGGTGTTATGAGCTTCATATTTCAAGTGAAGAATAAAAGAAAGAAAAACGTCGTAGCAGTGGGTTGCTACGACGTTTTTTTAATAGGACGATTTATTTTGTAAAGAAAATCTGAAGTGCGTGATATAGATGTAACTGCCATGCTTTCATGTCATGAACACCGCCCGGGATAGTGAAGAAATCGTAGTTTTCGCCTGATTTTAAAATATCACAGGTTTTAGTTACTTTTTCCATGATTTCCACGTGTTCTTCATAAGCAATATCCTGGTCACCGTTGCAGCAGAACAGGTAATCCAGCGGCAGATTATTCTTAACTCCGTTTTCTAAGGTTTCAATAATGCGTTTTACTTCTACGGCGCGGTCGCCCTTAGGACCACAGCAGCCGGAGAACGGACCGTACCAGGAGAATAAATCGTAGTTGTTGTAGAAAGCGGCACGGTAGGTGGTCATGGAGCCCAGGGATAATCCGGCAAAGGCACGGTGCTTACGGGTCTTAATGAGATTTACTTTGGAAACATCCCCACCGGTGTAGGTGGAATAGTGTTCTTCGATGGCAGGAATTAAGTCGTTGCGGAGCTCGAAGCGGAAATGCTCGGTGATAAATTCTGCATTGCGGTCAATATCGGTGCCACGATAGTAGGTTGGGGTGACAATGATGCATGGTTCACAGATGCCCTGTGCTATCATGTTATCCAAAATGGTAACGGTGTCCGGAAACATTTTAAACCACCAGTCTTCGTTAACACCACCGCCGTGAAGCAGGTAAAGAACATTATACTGCTTAGCGGTATCGTAACCATAAGGCAAGTAAACCCAGGCGGCTTTTGCCATTGGCAGAGACACCCGTTCATCATAGGTTCCGGTGTTATACAAAAAGCGTTCTACAGTTCCTTTTTTGTCGGTCTTTTGAAGCATTGCGGCCGGCATTTCATAAACATAGTTCATAAGTTATTCCCCTTTCCTGCAGTAT
Source organism: Lachnospiraceae bacterium (assembly GCA_045593825.1). GTDB lineage: Bacteria > Bacillota > Clostridia > Lachnospirales > Lachnospiraceae > SIG299. The sequence goes on along the minus strand of JAZNXI010000130.1, from coordinate 5,252 downwards.
AGTTTTATTGTACGGGAATGTCAGTTTCGAAACTAGCAAAATACTGCTATATTACTGGCAGAAATTGCGGTGTTTTGTTGACATATGAAGAGCAAAACGCTATTATTAAAGATGGGAAAGTGTACATAATAGTAGGAGAGAAAACAAAGAATTATTTTTATATATCGTCGATTGGAAAGGAGAAACAAGTATGAAGATTAAATTTTGCGGAGCAGTAAATGAAGTAACCGGTTCCTGTCATTTAGTAACAACTGAAAAGCATCAGATTTTACTGGATTGTGGTATGTTTCAGGGAGGCAAAAAGGAGGAAGCGCAGAATACGGAACCGTTTCCTTTTAACCCTGCGGAAATAGAGTGTGTAATTTTAAGCCATGCCCATGTGGACCATTGTGGCAGACTGCCTCTTTTGGTAAAACAGGGTTTTTCCGGTCCGATTTATTGTACCGATGCCACTGCTGATTTATTGAGGGTTATGCTTCCGGACTGTGCCCACATTCAGCAGAATGAAGCAGAGTGGCAGAGCAAAAAGGCAATCAGAAAGGGTCTTCCGCCGGTGGAGCCTATGTACACCATGGAGGATGCCAATGCAGCATTAAAGCTTGTAGAGCCGATTTTGTACGACCAGTTATTTAACATAAACGACCAGATGCATGCGGTGTTTAACGATGCAGGCCACATCCTTGGTTCTGCCATTACAGAACTTTGGATTACAGAAAATGAAAAGACCGTAAAACTGGTTTATACCGGTGATATCGGTGTGGATGACAGACCGATTCTCCGTGACCCGAAAAAGATTAAAAAGGCTGATTTTGTGGTAATGGAATCCACATACGGTGACCGTTTGCACGAGAGCAATGAGTCCAGCATTAAGGCACTGATTGATATTATTGAGGAAACCGTAAAGAGAGGCGGAAACGTGATAATTCCTTCCTTTGCGGTGGGACGCACCCAGGAACTGATTTATGAGTTGAACCGTTTCTATGAGTCGGATGAGTATTACCATGATTTGCTTAAGAATGTACAGGTATACATCGACAGCCCGATGGCGGTAACTACCACCCAGGTATTCAGAAAGAATGCCCAGGTGTTTGATGCAGAAACCAAGAATTATATTTTAAACGGTGATAATCCGCTGGATTTCCCGAATTTGAACTTTACCAGAACCAGTAACGAGTCTAAGGCGCTGAACGAAGACAATCATCCGAAGATTATCATTTCTGCCAGCGGTATGTGTGATGCGGGACGTATCCGTCACCACTTAAAGCACAATCTTTGGAATCCAAAGAGCAGTATCGTGTTTGTTGGTTACCAGGCAAACGGAACCTTGGGACGCCGTATTGTGGACGGTGTAAAGGAAGTGTCTGTGCTCGGCGAAAAGATTCTGGTTCAGGCAAAGATTTACAACCTGGAGGGCTTTTCCGGCCATGCGGACTACGAAGGCCTCATTGACTGGGTAAAGGGTCTTCAGAAGGCACCGCAGCATATTTTCCTGGTGCATGGCGAAACAGATGCGAAGGAATCCCTGGAGCAGAAAATCAGGGAGGCTACCGGATACCCATGCGATGCCATTCACGGTGTAACAGAGGTAGACCTGGCAAACGCAGCCGGTATGACCTTTGAGGAAGCTACGGAAGAACTGGTGGATGAGGAACAGGTACTTGCCCTGCAGGATAAGCTGGCGGACCTTCAGGATACCGTAAACGAATTCCTGAAGAATGCAAATCTGGCAGTAGAAGGAAAGCTGACACCGGAGCAGTTAATTGAGATTAAGAATGCAGTTATTCAGTTGGAGAAAGAAACAATCCAGCTTGGTATGACCGTAACAAAAGAGGGAAGATAGAAGTTTGCAGATGCAGATTGACCACAGAGGAGGAGACTACAATGAATGACGATTTTATTACCATGACCATAGGAAAACAAAAAAACATTGCCCTGATTGCCCACGATGGCAAGAAGGCTGAAATGGTAGGCTGGTGTGAAGCCAATAAGGAAATTTTAAAGGGACATTTCCTGTCCGGCACCGGCACCACCGCACGCATGATTACCGAAGCTACCGGTCTTCCGGTACGTGGCTACAATTCCGGTCCGCTGGGCGGTGACCAGCAGATCGGTGCAAAGATTGTGGAAGGAAAGATTGACTTCGTAGTATTCTTTTCCGACCCCTTTGCAGCCCAGCCACATGACCCGGATGTAAAGGCACTGCTCCGTATTGCCCAGGTGTATGATATTCCGATGGCAAACAATAAAGCTACGGCGGATTTTCTGTTGCACTCCAGCCTGATGGAGGAGGAGTACGACCATAACATCATCAACTTTAATAAGAAGATTAAAGAGAGAGCGGAGAATTTGAAGTAAATGTTTAAAGTAATTTTATGGGACGTGGATGCCACCCTGCTGAACTTTGAAAAGGCAGAGGAGGCAGGCATCCGTGGATGTTTTGATAAATATAATCTGGGTGAATGCACCGACGAAATGCTGGAAAAATATAAGGTGATTAACCGTGGCTACTGGCAGGCGATGGAGCGTGGTGAAATCGAAAAGCCGGTGCTTTTGGTAAAGCGTTTTGAGGATTTCTTAAATGCCTATGGTTTGGATTCTTCCGTGGCAGCAGGTATGAACTCGCTGTACCAGATTTTGCTTGGAGAAACCGTTGTTTTTTACGAGAATGCATTGGAAACGGTGCAGGCGTTAAAAGGAAAGGTACTGCAGTGCGCCGTTACCAACGGCACCAAGGTGGCCCAGGACGGAAAACTGAAAAATTCCGGTCTCGACAAGGAATTTGACCATATTTTTATTTCGGAAGTAGTAGGTATCGAGAAGCCTAATAAGGGCTTTTTTGATGCGGTATTTGCGGAGATTGGTGAGTATGCATGTGATGAAGTACTGATTGTGGGTGATTCCTTAACCAGTGATATCCAGGGTGGCATCAATGCCGGTATCAAGACCTGTTGGTTTAATCCAAAGGGTGCGGCAAATACAAGCAAATTGAAGCCGGATTACGAGATAAGGGACATTGGGGAAGTACTGAAATTAATTTAAAATGAACGAATCTGCACATATACAGCAAAATAAAAATAACGAATTTTGACAAGTAGAGCAAAATAAAATTGACGAATTTGTACAAATGAGCTAAAATGAAAATAACGAATTTTGACATACGTGCAGGAAGGCGGGGAAATACAGTGTTTGAAAGAAAGATATATGCTAAGCTTTTGGAGTGGAAGAAGGAGTCGGCAGGAAAGACAGCATTGTTAATTGAAGGTGCAAGACGTGTAGGAAAATCCACTGTTGCAGAGGAGTTTGCAAAAAAAGAATACAAAAGCTATATTTTGATTGATTTTTCAAAAGCATCAAAAGAAGTAAAAGAATTGTTTGATGATGTATCTGACTTAGACTATGTGTTTTTACGCCTGCAATTGATTTACGGGGTAGATTTGCTGGAAAGAGAGTCGGCAATTATCTTTGACGAAGTGCAGCTTTGTCCTATGGCGCGTCAGGCAATTAAGCATTTAGTAAAAGACCATAGATATGATTATATTGAAACCGGTTCGTTGATTTCTATCAAAAAGAATATAAAGGATATACTGATTCCGAGTGAAGAACGGAAAATCAGCATGCTGCCAATGGATTTTGAAGAGTTTCTTTGGGCAACAGGGAACAAATCCACATCAAAGCTTTTGCGGGAGATGTTTGAAAAGAGATTACCTTTAGGAGATGCCGTTCATCGTAAATTAATGCGGGATTTCCACTTATATATGCTGGTGGGAGGCATGCCGCAGGCAGTCAATGAATATTTGGAAACAAATAGTTTTAGAAAAGTAGACGAAATAAAAAGAGATATTTTACAGCTATATGAGGATGATTTTAAGCGCATTGATTCCACGGGAAGAATATCCATGTTGTTCGATGCGATTCCTGCACAATTGAGTACGAATGCTTCACGTTATCAGGTATCCAGTGTTCTGGAGGGAGAACGGGCAGAACGTATTTTGGAATTGATTGCAGATATGCTGGATTCTAAAACAGTACAGGTTGCTTATCATGCCAATGACCCTAATGTCGGAATGGCAAATGCTAAGGATTTGCGCCGATTCAAGCTTTTTTTGGCGGATACCGGCTTGTTTACCACACTTATTTTTAAGGACAAGGATTTTACAGAGAATGTTATCTATGAAAAATTGTTGAGTGATAAGCTGGGGGTAAACTTAGGATATCTGTATGAAAACGTTGTGGCGCAGATGCTGGTAGCAAGCGGACATTCTTTGTTTTATCATACCTTTTTGAATGAAAAAACCAATCATAACTTTGAGGTTGATTTCTTGATTTCGAAGAAAAACAAAATTTGTCCTATCGAGGTGAAAGCAGCCGGTTACAGTACGCACAAATCCCTGGATGCGTTTTGCGAGAAGTTTTCAGAGCGGATTGGCGACAAGTATTTGGTATATACAAAGGATGTAAAAAAGGATGCAGATATTTTGATGTTACCGGTATATATGGTGCCATTTTTAAAGTAAAGGTAAGGCGTTTTGTGAATTTTCCAGACAGTGACTGGAAAATTTGGAGGAATGAGTATGAACAAAGGCAGAATCATATTTTTAAACGGAGTCACCAGCTCCGGCAAAACCTCCATTGTAGAGGCACTGCAGGAGAGAGACGACGTATTCTTTTATGTGGTGGCAAATGATTTGTTCCAGGAGATGGTGGGAGAAAAATTCCTTCAGGAAAACTACTGGAAGTATTTGAGTGAGGTCATCATCCTGATGTACCACACCGCAAAGCTGTATTCCGATATGGGCAAGAACGTGCTGATTGACGGGATTTTGGTGGAGCGGGAGGAAATCAAGCCACACTACGAGCAGTTAAAAGAAATATTAAAGGATAACCCGCTGGATATTGTGGAAGTCTATTGTCCGCTGGAGATTTGCCGGGAGAGAAATATTGCAAGAGGCGACCGGTTCGAGAACCAGTCCCGGGAGCAGGCGGAACTGATGGCAGAGAATATTAAGTACAGCATGTGGGTAGATACCAGCATGATGAGCTCTGCGGAATGTGCGGAAGTGATTGTGAAGGAGTTGTTTTTACAAATTTGAACTTGTAAACAGTTAAACAAACTTGAATAGGTCGAAGAGATGCAAATTTGATTTTGTACATTCTTGCATGTATGAAGATTAAAATGAAGGAGGATGATAATTATGGCGTCAAGCATTGTTCATTTGGCAATAACAAATGAATTGATAAAAAGATATTCTTTT
>JAZNXI010000129.1:0-11490 GCA_045593825.1 Lachnospiraceae bacterium | reverse complement strand
CAATCGGCCAATATGCCTTTCACATTAGAAGGCAAATTCATATCTGCTGCCATCATTACGGTAGCGGCTCCCATGGAAATACCGAACAAATTAATTTTTACTTCTTCGCCAAAGCGGTTTACTGCATATTCCACCCAGGATTTGCAGTCGCGGCGTTCCATAATACCAAAGGTTATGGTTTTGCCTTCGCTCATGCCCTGGGAACGTTGATTTACCAAAAGCAGGTTAATACCATTCTTTTTGGAATAGGAGTAAATTCCGTTACCGTCACGGTAAATACTGCCCTTGTAGCCGTGAAAGAAAATAACCAACGGAGCACCGTCCTGACGGTGATAATACCTGCCCCGGAGTGTTAGTCCGTCTTCGGACGTGGTTTCCACCACCTCATACTCCTTTGCCTCTACCACGTTACGAATGCCTCTTTCAATTACCTCTTTGAATGCCTCGTAGGCAGGTCCCTGGGGCATATAATGCGCCACATCGTCTTCCGGATATTTTTCCCTGAACTCCCCAAAACAAATGCGGTAAATTGCGTATACACCTACTATAAAAACCGCCAAAAGAACAACTGCAATTATTAGTCCTATCATCTTATGTCAAGCTCCAAACTACTATTTCATAAACACAAAATTCTTCAGTTCAAACAAAGTTCTTCCTTCAAAGTAACCGGACATCCAGCCGATGTCCTTAGCGCCGTAACCTGTAGTCACCTTAAAGAATACGGAATGACGGCCGGTAACATTCTTCACTACGGTCTTTACCACGCCGTTATCCCTGCCGATGGCACAGGTTCCGATTTCTTCGCCGTCTTCCCCGTCAATTAAAATGTGAAGCACGGAATCACAGCCCATACCATTGATTTCTGCCGCAAATTCCATAGTCTTGCTGGAATCATCGTCACCAAAATCAAAGTACTTATACCCAATGATACTGCCATCCTTAATGTTGGTCAGTACACGCTCAAACACATTCTTTTCTGTTACATACGGACCGTTCTTTAATACACAGGCAATTTCTGCCGGAATAATACGGTACGGAAGCAGGGAATCCTCAAAACCGAGGGAGGTCATTTCCACTGTAGGGATAGTGCCATCCGGTAAAATCTCGATTTTTTCCACGCAGCCTCTTCTGGACATAATGCTGTTGTTGGTCATGCGGTGGTAGAAAATGTACCACTGGCCATTAATGCAGCAAATGGAACCATGGTCGTTTCCGCCCGGATAATCCACACCATTGTCAATGATGTAGCCACGGTACTTGAACGGTCCGGTTGGAGACTTAGAGGTGGCATACGCCAATCTGCTGCCGCGTTTTGGAGAATAAATCATATAGTAGGTATCTCCTACCTTACGTGGAGACGCCGCTTCAAAGAAGAAACTGTTTTCTTCCACAAAGCCGTCTTCTTCTCTCTTTTCAATCGGAATAAAATGCTCGATGCAGGTGCCGTCCAGCACTTCGTACATATTATCACCATTAATTTCTGCAAGGAAGGAACGCTCAAAACCACAGTAAATATACACTCTGCCGTCATCATCTACCAGCACGCCCGGATCGATAAACCAGCCGTTGCAGCAGATTTCATCGGAGATAGTATATTTGTATGGTGCAATCAGTTTGAATGGTCCTTCCGGACGGTCACTGACTGCCACACAACCCTTGGCATTGACAATATAAGCGAACAGATAATACTTGCCGTCCTTTTCTACCACATCCGGTGCGTACAGGTGACACCGTTCATCCGTCCAGTCAGTGTCGGAAGCATGGTCGCGGTCTGCTCTTGTGTGGAAAATATCACCGTGGCAGGTCCAGTCATTTAAATTGTTAACCGGTGCACTCCAGCACTTTAAAACATAGTCACAAAAATGGTCGGAACCGGCTTCGTCATGGGAACCGTACACATACACACGGTCTCCGAATACTCTTGGTTCTCCGTCCGGGATATACTCCCAAAATGGTAAATATGGATTTGGCATAGTTTTATCCTCCTATGTATAATTCTTTTCCTATCTGACGGCACCTGCCGTCTTCCTAGTTACAGTATATCAAATCGCTCCGGAAAAACAAGTCATGTTCTACCATACTTTTCCGCAAAAAATGCTGTTTTTCCATCTCACTCCGGCAGACTGTCATTCACACATAAACGTCCCCAGCCGGACAACGGATTCGGATACTTCTCTCCCGGCAGTCTTGTTGCCCCGGCCAACAGATATGCTCTCAGCTTTTCGCCGTACAGGTACGGGTCATTGCCTTCCACGACGCCCCACTGAAGAAGCAATGCCGCACCTCCCGTAACAAAGGGAGTTGCCATGGATGTGCCGGAGCGGGCCGTATAACCGCCTCCCGGTGAGCAGGAAACAATATCAACTCCCGGTGCCACCAAATCCGGCTTCATACGTCCGGAGTCCCTGGCGGTTCCTCTGCCGGAAAAGGCCGCCACCTGCAAGTTCCCATAATCGTAGGCTCCTACGGAAATTACTCCATCTGCCGTAGACGGAATCGTCAGGGTCCGGAAAGAATCCGGTTCCACAAACCCGGTATTGCTGCTTTCCTGCCCCCGTAAAATCCAGATATCAAAGCTTCCTTCCACAATGTTTTTAGGAAGCAGCGTAAGTTTCCACACTCCCACACCCAGGTTTCCCCCCGTAGCAGTCAGGCTAATCCGCAGTTCACATAAATTCTGATATACCGTAGGGGCACTCCAAAAACCTTCTACCTCCACACTTCCCAGATTCACTGTTTTTCCTGTGGCAGAATACAAAAAAGCGGAACCAAAAGCTGTCACCGGTTCTCCTTCTCCAAAACGGAAGGCTGTTGTTTTTCCATCCGGTGCTGTCAGTTCCACATCGAATTCATCCGCATAATTATTCCAGAGCTCCAGTCCCAGCGATTGTTCCTGTCCTTCTACCGCAATTTCCAAAGCAAGCGGTTCTCCTTCCCGTAATCTGCCGCCGGCATGTGTCCTGCCAACACCATTGTTACCGGTACCCACACAAATCACACACTTTGCCATGGAAGATACCGTGTTTAAATAGGTTTCCAATAAGCTTCTTCCGTTATGGGCACCTTCCCCGGTTCCGTAGCTTAAATTTAATGCCAGCGGTTGATTCCGCTCCATGGCATACCTCACACAAAAATCCACCGCTTCCATAAGTCTTGCCGTACCGGAAACCTCCGTACTTCCGCTTCGTACTTCTGCAAGTTTTACTACCAAAAGTCCGCTTTCATAAGCCACACCCCGGTATTTTCCTCCGGATGCCCTGCCGTTTCCTGCCGCAATACCTGCCACATGAGTTCCGTGACCGGATAGATCCAATCCGGGAACAATCCTTCTTTGAGCATCTCCCGGTTCCTCCCGCAGGTCTGCATTAATTTGTTCCGCAGAAAAATAAGTTCCGAGAGAATACCCCTCCGGCGGATTTCCTGCGTCTGCACTTTGGTCCCACAACGCTGCAATTCTTGTCGTCCCGTCCTCCTTACAAAAATCGGGGTGCCTGTAGTCAATACCCGAATCGATAATGCCTACCAGCACCCCTGTACCATTTAAATTTTCCGGAAAACTCCCTGCGGTTGGACGATTGGTAATACAGGACGATGCCCTGCCATACTCCACTGTAGTAACGACTTTGGTTGGAAGCTCCGCATATAAAATTTCCGGTGCTTTTAAAAAGCTTTCTACCTGTTCTTCCGAAAGAACCGCAACGGCATATCCTCCCAAAAGATATGTAATTTCTGCTTTTTGCACCGCTTCACTTTGATCAAGCTGCCCGTTTGTGAGCAGTATCAGTTCTACCAGCGCCATAGAGAACCTCATTTCTTTAATACTATTCTCTATTCTGCACCAATGCAAATTATAACTTTAAAATATCCTTTACCTTATCAACCAGTTCCTGCGGAACAAATGGTTTTACAACATACCCCACTGCCCCCAGACTTCTTGCCGCTTTTACGGTTCCGGTATCGGTAGAACCGGTTAAAAACATAACCGGAATGTCTTTGATATTGTCGTTGCTCTTAATAATCTCTAACGTTTGAATACCTGACATCATTGGCATTTCCACATCAAGAAGTATCATATCCGGCGTATAAAACATTAAACTTTCTAAACACGCCATTCCGGAGGAACATTTCACAGTATTAAATCCCGCTCTTTTTAAACCTAAGTCGGCAATGGTGGAAATCACATCGTCATCATCTACAATCATTATAGTTTTTGTCTCAGAGCTCATCCTTGCTCCTCCAATCTTTTGAAATACCTTACCTGTATTGTAACTGAAAATAAAGAATTCGTCCAGTGAAAATTCTATGAAAAAAGACCGCATTCGCGGTCTTTTCTCATAGAAGCACACTATTATCTTTAACAAAAAGGATTTAGCAAAACTCATACGGCAAATTTATTTGTTTTGATTTCCACAGCTTTTTCCTGCTTTTTTTGCTGCGCATTCTTTGGCATACGGGCAGCCGACACAACGGCCCTGTTTTTTCTCCCTGCGGATATAAACAGCCGCAATACCAACGATGGCAAGCACCAAAACAATAATGATAATATCTGCCAGTGTCATAAAAAACCTCTTACTTTCTTAATTCATATTCTGCCTGCGCTTTTTTATTGTTTGCACTGCTAACCAGTACAATCACGATGCTCATGGCAAGTACCGCCATAAGGCCCGGTAAGAAACCGGCACCTACTGCACCGGTGGTGATTAAGGTACCAATCTGGTATACCAGGAATGCCACGGTAAAGCCGGTAAACAACTGCAGGCAGATACCGCCAAACAGCCACTTTTTACTCTGCATTTCTGCATTCATGGCGCCCATTGCCGCAAAGCAAGGCGGTGTATAAAGGTTAAACATCAAATATGCCAGTGCTGCAGCCTTGGTTAATCCAAGAGCGGTAGCAACCACATTACCGTCACCAACCAGCGCCAGTTCATCAATATCAATAACTGCGGATAATCCGTAGCAAACTGCCAATGTACCAACTACGTTTTCCTTGGCAATAAAGCCGGTTACCGCCGCTGCTGCCAGCTGCCATGCAGCCACACCAACTACAGGAACCAGAAGCACCGCAATCGGAGAAGCAATGGTTGCCAGAATGGAAGTCTGCTCCATTCCCTCTTCCACTACCTGGAGACTCCAGTTAAAGCTCTGCATAATCTGAACCACAGTATTACATACCAAAATAATGGTACCAGCCTTAATAATATATGCCTTACCTCGGTCTAACATGGAAACACAAGCTCTTTTCAGACTTGGCAGCTTGTATTCCGGAAGTTCAATAATAAAGAAAGACTTTCTGTACTTATAGCCGGTTACAGCCTTAACAAGCAGCGCACCAAGTAAAATCAGCAAAATGCCCACAAAATACATCACAGGAGCCACCCACACGGAATTACCGAAGAAGGAAGCTGCAAACAGGGTGATTACCGGAATCTTGGCACCACAAGGCATAAACGGAGTCAGCATTGCTGTTGCACGACGTTCTCTCTCGTTACGGATTGTTCTGGACGCCATAACACCCGGAATGGCGCAACCGATACCAACTACCATCGCAATAACGGATTTACCGGAAAGACCTACTCTCTTAAAGATTGGGTCTAAAACAACGGTAGCACGGGCCATATAACCGCAGTCTTCCAACAGGGCAATGAGGAAATACATAACCATTACCAAAGGAAGAAAACCTACTACGGCAATTAAACCGCCGATAACACCATCTACTAAAAGAGACTGTAAGAATGGACTTGCGTTTTCCACCAAACCGGCCACATATCCCTGGAAGCCCTCCAAGATACCGGTTAACCAGTCTGCAATCCAGGTGCCCACTGTAGTCTGGGAGATGTAAAATACTGCCCACATCACTACGGCAAATACACCGATACCAAGCACCGGATGAGCCACAACCGCATCGATTCTATCCCCAATGTTAGTGTCTTTGGTGAGTACCTTTCTCTCTTCCACTTCATCTACAATCTTATTTACAAAAGCAAAACGCTTTCTGTCTTCCGCTTCTACCGCCGCTTTGTCGGTCAGGTCAATATCTGCCTGTATGTATGGTGCCTTCTGAGTTTTTCCCACCTGAGCCACTGCAGCCTGAACCACCGACTTTAAACCATTGTCACCACCGGAGATGGACACGGTTTCAATCACCGGACAGCCAAGCTTTGCAGACAACTTTGCCTCATCAATCTGAGTTTCCTTTTTCTCGTTGATATCACTCTTATTCAGGGCAACTACCACAGGAATTCCAAGTTCTAACAACTGGGTAGTAAAAAATAAACTTCGGCTTAAGTTGGTAGCATCCACGATGTTGATAATGACATCCGGCTTCTCATTCTTTACATAAGCGCTAGTGATGCTTTCCTCAGAAGTAAACGGAGACATGGAATAAGCCCCCGGCAAATCTACCGCAATTAATTCCTCTGCTCCATCGTAAAAGTTCTTCTTGATTGGACTCTCCTTCTTTTCTACCGTAACACCTGCCCAGTTGCCCACATGTTCATTGCGGCCGGTAAGGGCATTGTACATGGTGGTCTTACCACTGTTTGGATTTCCTGTTAATGCAATTCTCATACAATCCTCCTAATTTCCCTTGTATATTAATTTCGTTTTTTACAAGTCTTTGTCTTTGGTAACTCTTGTTAGTTTCAACTAACTATTTGTCATAAAAAATAGTGAACCAGGGTCACTATTTTATACCGACATTATATTGAAATAGCCGCAGCTAAATCGTTATCGATATTGTAACGGGCATCCTTAATGGACACGGTACAATTTCTTTTCTTTCTGGAAACTACGGTGATTGGCTCGCCACTATAGCAGCCCAGAGAGAATAAAAAGGAATTTAATTCTTCATCATCTGTTGCAATACCTTTAATGATATATTCTTCACCAATGTTTGCATCAACTAATGTCATGATATCATCTCCTTACTAAAGTTAGCGCCAACTAACTTTCGAGTAGAGTGTAATATAATTTTTTCATTTTGTCAACACATTTTTATGAAAAATTTGCTAAAAATATTCCTGTTTGAATTTTTTCGAAAACCATGGTATACTAATAAAAAATCTAACAAATATAAGTTTATTACATAAAATACAGGAGAATCAACATGGCTATCAACGAATCTGCAGAAAACTATTTAGAAACCATACTGATGCTTAGCAAAACCCTGCCGGTAGTACGCGCTGTCGACATTGCCAATGAACTGGGCTTTAAAAAATCCAGCGTCAGTATCGCCATGAAAAATTTAAGAGAAAACAATCACATCGTGGTTTCCTCCGCCGGCTTCATCACCTTAACCGAATCCGGCAAACAAATCGCCGAAATGATTTTTGAGCGCCACGAGATGATTTCCAACTGGTTAATGAAAATCGGTGTCAGCAAAGAGACAGCACTGGAAGATGCCTGCAAAATGGAGCATGTGATTAGCCAGGAAAGCTTTGAAGCAATTAAGAAGTTTATTGGGAAGTAGTATGAATTAAAAAGTTTCAGCCTCTGCAACTAAGTTGCAGAGGCTGTTTTTGTTTTTCTCTTATTTCTTCGCCAGTCTCTTAAACTCCGCAATCGCCTCATCATAAGAATGTAAGCTCATTAACCAGAATTCCTTCTTTGTTAAGTCGATATCGCAAATCTTTGCCACATCTTCCACACTTCTTACCGGAGTTTCCTTAAGCATATAGTTATACTTCTCAAGGAATGCCGGACCTTCCTGCTTATACTTCTCATATAAACCTCTGGCAAACAAGCCACCAAAGGCATATGGGAAATTATAGAAGCCAAGGCCTGCGCTGTAGTAATGGCCCTTGCATGCCCACATATATGGGTGCAGCACGTCATGGTCAAGACCGTCGCCGTAAGCTTCCTTCTGGGCTTCCAACATAATGTTGCAAAGCTCGTCCGCAAACATGAAGTTCTGTGCTCTATTCTCCACTACGCGGGACTCGAATAAAAATCTGGAGTAGATGTCGCAGATAATCTGGGTTACGTCACTTAACTGGCCCTCTAACAGAGATAACTTCTCGTCATCAGAAGATGCATGGTCAATAGCAAAATTGGTTACCACGTTCTCGTTAAAAGTGGATGCGGTTTCTGCCACCGGCATGGAATAACCGGTATTTAACGGACGGTTGTCAAAAATCATGAAATCATGATAGCCGTGGCCCAGTTCATGGGCAAGGGTTACCACATCGCTGAAGGAACCGTCAAAGTTAGTGAGCACACGGAACTGCTTCTTGGCATCTAAGGATGCACAGAAGGCACCGCCCACCTTGCCGTTTCTAGGGAAGAAGTCAATCCACTCCTCTTCGTAGGCGCGGTCAATAATTTCTGCCATATGCGGATTGAACTTTTCAAATACATTCATTAAATACGCCTTGGATTCTTCCACGGTGTACTTCTTGGTGTTGCTGCCCATCGGTGCAAACAAGTCATACCAAGGAAGACCGTTCTTGTGGCCGAGAGCCTCTGCCTTGGCACGAAGATAGCCATGGAAGTTTGGCATATATTCCTTCATGGCTTCCAGAAGAGCCTCTAAGGTTGCACGCTCCATTCTGGAACGGTACAATACCTTGTCCAACGGAGACGCATAGCCACGCATCTTGGACTCGGTAATATCCTGCATCTTAATGCTGTTTAAGGAATAAGCAATGGAATCCTTAATCTTGTCATAAGCCTTAAGTTCTGCTTCGTATGCTTCCTTACGGACAGTAGCATCCGCATCATATGCCTTGTTACGGATGGCAGAAAGGGTTGTCTTTTCGCCGTTATAATCAACTTCCACGGAAGAGGTTAAGAAGCCCTGCAAATCGCTCCAGGCGGAACCGCCGCACACATCCATTCTTGCCAGTGCTTCTTCCACATCCTCAGAAAGAGTATACTTAGCATTCTTCTGGATTCTGTGCAAGCGGTCGCTGTATGCTAAAAGCAGTTCATCATCGCCGATGACAGCGTCCATATCCGCAATCTTTTCGATATACTTTTCAATCATAGTGGATGCCTTTGTTACATCACCCATCTTCTGCATGAGGCGTCCCATGTAAGAAACGCTCTCGGTGTCGGAAGTGTCCACCGACTGGCGCAGGGAACAGAAGCTGAACAGGTTACCTACCAGCTCTTCAAATGCTTCATCCATAAGAAGCGCTTTCTTTACGGTTTCTCTTTCACTCTCACTGCCAAGACTTTCTGCGAATGCCTGATATTCTGCAATCTTTCCATCCACTGCAGCATAATCTGCTAAAAACTTTTCATCTTCAAATCCGGAGTACAAAACCTCCAATGACCATTTATCGTACATAACCTTCATCCTTTCTTTGCAGGATTTCCTCCTGCCTTTATCGTTCATTTTATCAAAATCCATTTCTCTTGTCTACAGTTGTTATGCTTTCAGCGCCTTCTTTTTCCAGCCGCCCTGCACGTATCTTCCAATGGCTAACATCAGGGAAATAATCCATCCAAGATTAAAGCCCCACCAAATCACATCTACACCGAAGGTACCGGCAAAGCCCACCGTCACCACCAGCCGGATAACGAAGCTGAGTAAGGTGGTCAGGATAAACCAGCTCATATCGCCGCTGCCCTTAAATGTTGCCTTTACCAGCATATAGGCCGCAAACACAATCAGACAGGCACCTACTACCCTAAGATACTCCGAGCCCACCGCCAGTGCCCTGGCCACATCCGCCTCCGTATCCGACAAAAACATACGGATAATCGGTTCAGCAAATATCTCAAACAGCACGGTCATCCCTAAAGAGACCGCACCACAGCACAGAATGGACGAGCGAAGCCCCGGCCAAATCCGTTCTACCTTCTTAGCGCCCATGTTCTGGCCCACAAAGCCGGAATATGCGTTGGCATAATTGATTGGAATAGCAATGGCTAGATTGATAACCTTGGATGCCGCCGCTGTGCCCGCCATCACTGCTGAGCCAAAGCTGTTGATGGTTGCCTGCACCACCACAGAGCCCACGGAAACAATGGACTGCTGAATTGCGGACGGTAAGGCAAACCGAAGCATGGTAAGCAGAAGCTTTCCGTCAAAAAAGGAGGTAACTTTTCCGGCAACCGGTTTTGGAAACACCGCCAAAAGCCTCGGCATATCCATTAACGCCAGTACCATTGCCACCAGCTGGGAAATTGCCGTTGCCGCAGCCGAACCTGCCACTCCCCAGTGCAGGTTCACAATAAATATCAAGTCTAAAACCACATTTATCACAGAAGAAATAATCAAAAACTTCAGTGGTGTCTTGGAATTGCCCAATGCCGTATACACACTGCTTAAAGCATTATATAAGAAAATCGGTACACTTCCCAGGAAATAAAACCGCAGATAATCCACGCCCAAAGGAACAATATCCAACGGTGTATTTACATAAATAAGTAATGGTTCCGCATATATCCACATAAGTATAGTTGACATTAATCCTACTACTGTAGAAAAGCAAGCCGAGGTAGTGGCACAAAGTCGTATTTTATCTGACTTTCCGGCACCAAAATACTGTGAAATCACAATGCCTCCGCCCAGAGCAAGCCCGGTGGCCAGCTGCACAAACACCGCCGTAATGCTGCTGGCACTGCCCACCGCAGCCAAAGCATCCTGTCCCAGCCGGTTTCCCACAATCAGCGTATCAATCACGTTATACAACTGCTGAAACAGATTGGAAATTATCATTGGCACTGCAAAGAAAAATATGGTTTTAAACGGATTTCCCTCGGTCATGTTTGTCGTTTTCATCTCTTCACATCTTTTCTCTTTCAATATATTAAAACCGGCAGAAGTAGTATTCCTCCTGCCGGCCTGTTTTATTACTTATTGTTTTCTTCTGTTACTTCAATCTTGCGGATTTCTCTGGTGCGGATTTCCTTGCAGATATCATCAATAAATGTCTGCAGCGGCTTCTGGCCTTCATCACCAAGAAAACGGCTTCTTACGGAAACAACGCCTTCCTCTTCTTCCTTCTGACCAACTACCAGCATGTATGGAATGCGGTCTAATCTGGAAGCACGGATTCTGTAACCAATCTTTTCGGAACGGTTATCTACTGTAGCAAGCACACCGTTCTTCTTTAATTCCTTCTGTACCTTTTCTGCATAGTCATTGTACTTTTCAGAGATTGGAAGCACACGAACCTGCTCCGGACACAGCCAGGTTGGGAATAAGCCCGCATACTTTTCTGTTAACCATGCCAAAGTTCTTTCGTAACAACCCATGGATGTTCTGTGGATGATGTATGGACGAACCTTATCACCGTTCTGATCGATATAGTACATATCAAACTGCTCAGCAAGCAGGGCATCCCACTGGATGGTAATCATGGTGTCTTCCTTACCGTATACGTTCTTTGCCTGGATATCTACCTTTGGTCCGTAGAACGCTGCTTCTCCAACACCTTCCACAAACTTGATATCAAGCTCGTTTAATACGTCACGGATATGCTGCTGTGTCTCTTCCCAAACTTCCGCAGAACCAATATACTTTTCGGAATTGTCCGG
>JAZNXI010000128.1:0-8309 GCA_045593825.1 Lachnospiraceae bacterium | reverse complement strand
CAAGCCATTTGCATATGTAGTAGGCAACCACCCCTGCCATAACAGAGAGGATAAAAGAAATCAGCAAATCCATTATCTCACCTCCCTCCTGTTGCCAGTATCGGGACGGTAACACTTTCATTTTGCTACACATTGTGTAATTGCGCAATGTGTAAATTATTTCTTTCAAAAATATTGTAACGAAATTCTATTTTCTCCGTTTAACAAATAAGAAACCAAAGAAAAAGGGGGCAGACCATGATCATAGAAGATATGTATCGTCGGAATTACCACATCGTTCGTGGCTACATCCTTTCTATCTGTGGTGATAAACATTTGGCAGAGGATATTGCTTCCGAAACTTTCCTAAAGGCCATCCGGCACCACAAAAGCTACGATGGCACTTGCCGCCCTTCCACTTGGCTCTGCACCATTGCCAGAAACCTTCTCTACGATGAGTTTCGTCGCAGCAAACGTTTGGTATCCTTAGAACAACAGGAAAACTCTTTTCCTTACCCTGTTGGCTATCCTTCTCGGTCTTTCCTTGTGCCTTGGATATCTATGGTACAGAGGAGTTTTTCATATCGCCGAACGGCAAACCTCGCCAAACGGTGCCACCACAACCACGGTCTACAACTGCGATTTTGCCCGCTATGGACGCTTTCCAAAGTCCGGTGGCTTTACCCTGATAGACAAAGGCTACTTTAACGGTTCAACCACCTATCAATACGCCCGGTTCCAGGGACTTTGGTGGTCTGCGAACGGAAATTACCAGGTGGTTTCCATGTACACTGATGAAGGTCTCTGGCTGTCCCTTTCCGATTACACCCGCAACATTGGAGTCAACCTGGATTCCAGATTAAGCACCGCCCTTTATAATAACGACTTTTTCCGGGATGTCCTTTACAACGAAGAAACCGGTCAGCGTGAAATTGAATTCCAGTTCGTTCAGTGGAGTCTCAAAGACGAACCGAGTATGCTGATTTATTTTACCTATACAGACAGTTCAAATCAGTTCCACAAAGGCTATTTCTGGTACAATTATGAAACCGGTGAGACTTCCGGCGAGATGGAGATATAAGAGAATATAAAAGTTGCCCGGCTCGCTTACACAAGCCGGGCAGTTCTCATTTACTACTTGTTCAAATGTTCAAATTGTTCCTTGGTCATCTCATAATCCACACTATCCTGCAACACGCCAAGCTGGTCTTCCCAAGCCCCGTAATTCACACGAATCCGCGTAAAACCGAGCTTTTCGTATACATGCTGCGCTCTTTCATTCTTTAAGTTAGTGTCAAGAATAATCCGGTGAACCGGGAACTTTTCATTTAATGTTTCATCCTCAAACAGATAGGTAATCAGCATCCAAATCAGTTTGCTTCCGTAACCCTGATTCTGATAAGCCGTTTCACAAATTTTTATTCCGATTTCTGCAGTATTTTCCTCCAAAAGATGAAAATTTGTTTCTCCTGCCGGCACGCCATCAATCTCAATGATGCATCGCTGGCTTAAATACTTTTCGTTATCTTTGATTCCTGCAATAGTATCCTCCAGGACTTCTCCCAAACCATTTGGAAAGCCTGCATGTGCCATTACGGCACCATCATTCCACCAGTTGTTTAGTTGTACTGCATCTTTTACTTCTGCGCTTCTGATTACTAAATTTCCGTTCTTTAAATACATAATCTTACCTCTCACTCATTATTAGCGGAGGTTACGACGAACCTCCTTTGTTGTCATGGTTACTGTATTTTCTTTTCTCATTGTAATCTCCTCCTAAATTATTGAAATAAAATGGTGCTGTCATAAAACGTCTTTTTGCTTTACAACAACACCACTATAATACAACACCTTTATTCCTCTGTCAATTTACGCATACTTCTTCGCCAACTCATCCAGCTTGTCCTGAATACGCTTGCGCACCATTGTTGCAATTTCCTGGGTATTCATGTCCTTAAATTCCTCATATGGAATCGGCTTAAGAAAATGCACTTCTGTTTTAACCGGGCGAAATTCCCAACTGTTATATACCTTGTAGGAGTCCCAAAGCACCACCGGTACAATCGGAGTTTTGGTCTTCAGAGAAACCTTAAAGCATCCCGATTTGTATTCACCCTGACCGTTTTTACGTCCTTCCACATAACCGCCCTCCGGAAACAGAATAAAACGGCGACCGGCGGACACTTCTTTAATCATTTCCAAAATGATTGTCATAGCCTGTCTGGTATCGTGAATATCCATGCGTTTTCCGTGCAGAAGGTCAATAACCTGCCGGATAAACGGTCCACGGGATTTTGCCTCGTCAATTACCACAGAACAAGGTTTTGCATGTACACCAACAATACCATAAGCATCATATTTGCCCTGGTGGTTCGGATACATTACATAGCCGCCCTCCTTTGGCAGATTTTCCACACCATACGCCGTGGTGCGGATATGACCGGTGCGATGCATTAAGTCAACAATATAATGGGCATACTTATAGCATTTTTCTTCATTATAAACCTCCGGCTTTACCAAGTGCTGCATCTTCTTGATAATTCCAGGCAGTACAAACATATTTCTGATAATAACATATGGCATTCTCCACATAATTCTTTCGTTCCTTTACTCTATTCACAAATTAGCAGAGTAAAGTATAACACACCAACAAAGAAAGTTCATTATTTTTTATAAATTTTAATAAACTTTTAATTTTTAAATTGTACCCAGAAATTATCCGGACGTTCTATGGAACGGCACACCTTTCACATCAGCGTCTTCAAAAACTCCGCACTACCCAGCATACACTCCTCCTGTCCATCCACATCAAAGTGCTCAATGGCAAGAAAACCATCGTATTTTTGCACCTGAAGTCTATCCAAAATTTCTCCAAACGGAATATATCCTGTTCCGGTCTGCACCGAGGCATTAGTTTCCGGCTGTCTGTCCTTACAATGCACATGAACGATTCTTTCTTTTAACAGTTCAAAAGCATCCAATACCTTTTCGCCGTAAAACAGGAAATTTCCGGTATCCAAGGTGTACATAAGCTCCGGCACCTGCTGTAAAAACCAATGGATTCCGTACATGCCGGCTAACGGAGAATCCAGACCATCAAAGTCTTCTACAGTAACGGTTACGCCCTTTTCTTTGCCATATTTAGCAACAAAAGATAATCCTTCTGCCATACGTTTAACTTCTTCATTGCATTCAAAAAAGCCAACAATATTTTCCTGCACAGGCATTGCTTTCTGCATCTGTCCGGAAGCCTCATCGGATAAAAAACCCGGTACAACAAGAATTCGTTTTGCCCCTACGGAAACTGCCGTATTCACATGCTTTTTTGCTTTTTCTGCCTCATCACGGCGTCCCATATCATAAAATTCATAAATGCAGCTCACACCTAAATCTGCTGTCTTCAAAGCGTCCCATACTTCAGGATGCTCACACAAATAACTCAAATTAATTTCCACCGCCTCGATTCCGGCAGCTCTTACCCCTGCAAGCAGTTCCTCCAAAGTTTTTCCCGTTTGTTCCCTTGCCTGCAGCACATGGTCAAAAAAAACCGATAATTTCATAACAACACTCCTAACATTCTACACAATCCGGCAGCTTCCGCTCCATTACCGGCGCACAAAACCGCACCCCGTTCGTAATAATCCTTTGAATGTCCGGATGGTAATAAATCGGATATTCCTCGTGTCCCGGCTGGAAATAAAAGATTTTACCGTAGCCTCTGGTAAAGGTACATCCGCTGCGGAATACTTCGCCGCCGGAAAACCATCCGGTAAAAATTACGTCATCCGGCTTCGGAATATCAAAAAATTCGCCGTACATTTCTTCCTCCGGAAGCTCAACCATCTCCGGCACTCCCGCCGCAATCGGATGGGTCGGCAGAATGCACCAAAGCTTCTCCCTGTCGCCGTGACGCCATTTTAAGCTCATAGTAGTGCCCAGCAGCTTTTTCATAATCTTACTGAAATGAGCAGAATGTAATGCCACCAGTCCCATGCCGGAAAGGACATGCCGACGCACCCGTTCTGCCACCTCGTCGGAAAATTCTTCCTGTAGTGCATGGCTCCAAATGATAAGCACGTCTGTGTTCTGTAACACTTCTTCCGTCAGACCGTGTTCCGGCTCGTAAAAGGTAGCGGTGCGCAGGGTAAAGCCCTCTTCCTTTCCAAGAAATTCCGCAATACAGCCATGAATCCCCTTCGGATATACCTTACGGATTCCTTCGTACTCCTGCTCATGTTTATATTCATTCCAAACAGTTACTCTCAACATAACAATCCTCTCTTATAAAACAAAATCTCCGCCTGCTGATAGGGCAGAGATTTTGCAATTTATTTTTTCTTTGAAGCTGCTTTTAACGCAGCAAACACACCGCTCACCGACAATTCCGGCACCAGCATGGTATAGGTTGGCTCATGAATATCCGGAAGATAATGGGCATCCGAGTCAGAAAGAATCATGCAATCCTTCAAATACGGATGTTGGTCCTGCAGACGATGTAAATTCTTTAAATCTTTTATTTCCGCAATTCCAAAGGTGGAATCCGGAGGAATAAAACCAAGGTTTGACAATAACGAAGTAGTAGACTTATCCAGATGTGCCGGAATCATAATACCATGAAACTGCTCCATAAGCCCCGCTACCTGGTCAAAATCAATATCGGTAGCGTTGATTAACAGCTTATCTACCTTGCCGATAACCTCGTCATCCTCGTTCACAATTAACTGAGCTCCAAAAATACTTTCTTCGTTTTTGATATCCAGAAGATGCTCATATACGTAGGCATCAAAGGCCATGGCATCCTCTAGATTTTCAAAGAGGCACACCACATGCACTTCTTCCGTGGTGGTAAGCTCCATGCCGGGCAAAGCAACCACACCGTAGCCTTGAGCCACCTTAAGAAATGCCTCACAATTTTTGCAGGTGTTATGGTCGGTCAGGGCAATCACGTCCAGCTCCTTTACCACCGCCATGCCCACAATATTGGCAGGAGTCATTTCTTCGTCACCGCAGGGTGATAAACAGGAATGCTGATGCAAATCGTAGGTAACCGGCCGCCAGCCGCTCTGTCCGCCACTATCCTTACAGTTCATTGTAAACCTTTAATGCAGCATCAAATACCGGAAGCTCGGTAGAAAGCAGGGTAATCTCCTGCTGCTTTGCCTTTGCCCGTACCGGTTCATCAATGGCTGCACCCTCTGCAATAATCACACAGGCTGCCTCCGTTAAGGAAGCCACCGCCAGTGTATTTAAGTTGCTCATTACGGTTACCCATGCAGCACCCTCCGGCACTCTGGACATGGCAACACTGAGCAGGTCACAGCAATATGCCTTGGTAATTTCGGTTTCTTCAGCGCCCTCTGCCACATGGATTACCGAAAAACCTGTTTTCTCTATCAATTCTTTTACAGTCATAATTTTCCTCCGTTTTGTCCTAATCATCCAGACGGGACATTTCACCGGAAAGCCTGTGGATGAATTCCTTTAAGATATGGATACAATCGTGTTCCTTTGCCTCGCCCCGGACGATATCCTCTGCCAGCGCCTTACAGGTTGGCGCACCACAGGAACCACAGTCCAAACCCGGGAACTTTTCACAAAGTTCTTCCACCTTTAACATCTTCGCAATGCTTTCCCTACGGTTACTGCCAAGACGGAATACCGGCTCGTATTCTACGTCCTGTGTCCAGTATGCATTATCCGGCTTGCCTGCACTTGCCATATGATTGCATGCCACCGGCATGTATTTACGCAGATGCTTCATTTTTACCTTTGCCACATACGGATTTTCCACCGTAAGTACACCGCCGACACAGCCGCCGTTGCAGGCATTTAACTCAATAAACTCCAGATTAGAAGCAAACTTCTGGTCTTCCAGGTCTTCCAATACCCGGATAACATTTTCAATACCGTCTGCTGCCAGATAGTTATCGGAAAGGAGACCGCCTGCTTCACCGCCGGTAGTACCCCAGCTGATGCCCACCTTGCCGGAAATAGCCAGTTCCTCCGGTTCCTCTACTTCTTTCATTTTTGGCAGAAGCTCCACATATACATCTTTAATTGCACAAACCGCATCCACGTCGCTCTTTTCCATACCAAGCGGGGATTTTACCGCCGATACCTTGGACGGACACGGGGACAGGAACACAATACCGATTTTTTCTGCAGGAAGTCCTGTTTTTTCCATGGCCCGCTTTCTGGCTGCCGATGCCGCCAGTTCGATTGGCGGATTGATTGGAAGCAGATGCTCCAAAAGGTTTGGAAAACGTACGCGGATTAACCGCACTACGGAAGGACATGCCGTACTGATAATCGGATGCATTTCCGGATGGTTCTTTACATATTCCCTGGTAAGTTCCGAGGCAATTTCCGCCGCACCGCTTACCTCATACACATCATCAAACCCAATTTTCTTTAATGCCGTCAGCACAATGTTAACATCATCCAAATTGTTGAACTGCCCATACAAAGACGGTGCCGGTAACGCCACCGTATACTCATAATTTTTTATTACAGAAAGCTTATCAAACACCGGAAGCTTTGCATGGTGCGGACAAATACGGATACATTCGCCGCAATCAATGCAGAATTCTTTGGTAATAACCGCTTTACCGTTTCTTACACGGATAGCCTGGGTCGGACACCGTTTAATGCAGTTGATACAACCTTTACACAGGTTTTCGTCCAACTGGACTGCAGTAAAAAATTTACTGACTGCCGTTTCTCTTTCATTCATTATGTAAACCTCCAATATCATTCCCTGAAAGCAATCAGGTCTGATACACCTTCATTGTAACTGTAGTACCAACGCCAAGCTCTGTTTTTATATCCATTTCATCGGAATACTGCTTCATGTTTGGAAGCCCCATGCCGGCACCAAAGCCAAGGGCCCTGACATTATCAGGCGCGGTAGAATAACCGGCCTGCATAGCCTTGTCAATATCCGGGATTCCCGGTCCCACATCTTTTAAAACCATTAAAATATCGTCCGGGGAAATTTCCACATCAATGGTACCTCCGTTTGCATGGATAACCATGTTGATTTCACCCTCATACATGGCAATGGCAACCTTACGTACCACTTCCGGACTGCTGCCCATTTTCTTCAAATGACGTTTTACGTCGCTGGAGGCTTCGCCCGCTCTGGTAAAATCTTCATCGGAAACCGTATAGGAAAGCTTAACTGTATCGCACATAGTCTGCACCTCCTCTAAGGCCCTTTTCGTATAACATACCGCAGGCAGAGAACATTCTGTGTCCGGTACATAACAGAGGAATTTCTCTTTCATTTGCCAGTTCAATCATATTTTCATCCGGCTTTTTACTACGTACAAAAACAATACACACAATATCCATCATTTCTGCCGTGCGGATAACCTGTGCATTACAAAGGCCGGTCATCAATACGGCCTGGTCCTTTACAAAGGCCAGAACATCACTCATCATATCAGAGCCGCATGCGGTATGGACCTCTTTATCCAGCCATTCTTCACCACTGATTACTCTCGCGCCTAAAATCTCCTGAATATCTCTTACTGTCATACAAGCCTCCTTGTTTTTTTGGTAAACAGAAAAGCGAATTTTCTGCCGTATCCTTTAGTAAAATACTTCCTAAATATTGCTACTCTCATTATATCATGCTTTTTATCATTTTTGTACAAAATTTTGTAGATTTTCCATTTTCTTTATGTTATAATGTATACATTATGATGGTGTAAAATGCAAAGGGGTTGTCTATATAACTTATTTTTTGCCAAAACTTGTTATTTTTTTGGCAATCTTTGTTGTTTTGAGCATCTTTATTTACCCTTATCTTATGGGGAAACACACTATATAACACGAAGGAGGTTTCTAAATGGAAACGGTTAAAAAGACAGTTCCATTCAACGGAACAAAGGAGCAGGAAGAAAAGCTCCTGGCAGTCATCGCCGAGTTAAAATCCCAGGCCGGCTGCTTAATGCCTATCATGCAGAAGGCACAGGACATTTACGGCTATCTTCCTATCGAAGTTCAGACCATCATTGCGGATGAGCTTGGTATTCCACTGGAAAAGGTTTACGGCGTTGCTACTTTCTACGCACAGTTCGCCTTATATCCAAAGGGCAAGTACAAAATCTCCGTATGCTTAGGTACTGCATGCTACGTAAAGGGTTCCGGTGATTTATACAACGCTCTTATGGAAAAGCTTGGTATTGCAGGTGGCGAATGCACCCCTGACGGTAAGTTCTCCTTAGAAGCATGCCGTTGTATCGGTGCCTGCGGTCTCGCACCTGTAAGTCGGGTCGTAGCCATGTCGTGCTGTGAGCCAAGGAGTTGGGGGGGCAACTTGTCTT
>JAZNXI010000127.1:0-30107 GCA_045593825.1 Lachnospiraceae bacterium | reverse complement strand
CGCATGGAGCCGTCTGCCGCCGTTGCCACATATCGGAGGGCCCTGTCTTCTACCGACAAATTTTCTGCCGTGGTAAGCTCTTTTAACCGGCCCGCTATTTCCTCCACCGTAATGCGCCTAAAGTCGTAACGCTGGCACCGGGACAAAATAGTAATTGGAATTTTGTGTACCTCTGTGGTAGCCAATATGAATATTACGTAAGAAGGCGGCTCCTCCAGAGTCTTTAACAAAGCGTTAAAGGCTCCGGCAGAAAGCATATGCACTTCATCGATAATATATACCTTATATTTTCCCTCGGTTGGGGAATACCGGACTTCTTCCACAATTTCACGGATGTTATCCACACCGTTGTTGGAAGCCGCATCGATTTCGATAACGTTCATGGATGTTCCGGCTGCGATGGAACGGCACATTGGACACTGCCCACATGGGTTGCCCTCTACCGGCGCCTCGCAGTTTACCGCCCGGGCAAGAATTTGCGCCGATGTGGTTTTACCGGTTCCTCTTGTTCCGGTAAACAGGAATGCATGCCCGATACGTCCCGCCTTTATCTGATTTCGCAATGTTGTCACAATATGATCCTGTCCTTTTACATCTTCAAAGGTGGTAGGACGGAATTTTCGGTATAACGCCGTATAAGACATGACGATTCCTCACTTACATTTTAGCCCTGTGTGGATTCACCCTCACCAAGCTCTGCTAATACTCTGTTTTTTTCTTCTTCCGGTACTTCTGCGGAAATTTCACCGA
This sequence comes from Lachnospiraceae bacterium, assembly GCA_045593825.1. GTDB lineage: Bacteria > Bacillota > Clostridia > Lachnospirales > Lachnospiraceae > SIG299. Next base: position 29,357 of record JAZNXI010000127.1, on the reverse strand, counting down.
ACAAATCATCCAGTGTTTCTTCTGCAGCTGCTTTCACAACGTCTTCCGTCTCCACCGGAGTAGGATAAACCTCGGATACCACATCGGATTCTAGTTCAGCCACCGTTTCTTCGACAGCCGGTTCAACAGCTTCTTCGGTTGTTTCTGCCGCTTCGGTTACTGCATCTCCGATTTCTGTGGATTCATCCAGATTCAGCTGGGATGTGCTTTCCATTAAGTCGTCTGCAAGGCCAACCATTTCTTCGGTCTTTTCCTTACATTCGATAATAATTTCGTTAAGTTCCTGCATAGCTGCGGAGGTTTCCTGGGTGCTGGCTGCATTTTCTTCTGCAATGGCTGCCAGACTCTCCACACTGCTCATAACGTCATTCTTTAATAAATCCAACTGCTCAACCTCACCGGTAATGCTGTCCACCGCACCGGCAACGCTGTCAATTTCGGTATTTAAGGAGTTGAACACATTCTTGGTTGCTGTTAAGTGCTCGCTCTGTGTATTCATAATTTCGGACATCTGCTTCATGATTTCCACGCTGTTGTTGGAGTTCTTCATCAGTTCTCCGATGATGGCGGTAATCTGTGCCGCGGATTCCTTGGACTGGTCTGCCAGCTTTCTGATTTCATCAGCTACTACCGCAAAACCACGACCTGCATCTCCGGCTCTTGCTGCCTCGATGGAAGCATTTAAAGAAAGAAGGTTGGTCTGGCTTGCAATCTGGGTAATCATATCGGTTGCGGAACGGATCTGTAATGCGGACTTGTTGGTTGCATTGGTCTGTTCCTGAACCTCATCCATAGACTGCTGGGTCTTTACACCAATCTGAGCCAGCTCTTCCAATGTAGCATTTACAGTCTGGTTGTAGTCCTTCATCTTCTGGGTACTCTGGGCCAGCTTTTCTACATTTTCGGTAGTTGCTTCGATGGCATGACCGATATTTAAAATCTTTTCGTTAACTGCCTGGGTTTCGCCTGCCTGGCTGGTTGCACCGTTGGCGATTTCATCTACTGCGGTATTTACGTTGGCAATTGCCTCGGTAATAGTTTCAAAGCGGTTGGTAAACATCTTAGAGAAATCAAAGAGTCTTTCAGCCGCAGCAATGATTCTCTTGATAATATTCGTAAAGGAAGATACCAGAGAGCGGATAGAGCGGGCAATCTTACCGATTTCGTCGCCCCGGTTAGCTAAGTTGGTCTTATCATCCACATACAGATTACCTTCCGCCACCTTGTCTAACTGCTTTACTGCGATAAGTAACTTGCCGGTAATTAATTTTAACAGGAAGAACAAAATAACTGCACTGGCAGCAAAAATTGCACCCATGATAAGTACGTTCTTTGTACTCTCTGCTTTATGGAGAGCAATGATTTCGCTCTTTTCACGGCCTACGAATACGCAGGCGAAAGCTTCCTTCGCTGCTGCGGTATCCGGCAGCGGACAATAGTATCCGTAATAGTCTTTACCGTTAAACTCTACATTATCATCAAACACTGCGGTTTTTTCTCTTAATACGGTCTGAATTACTTCCTCGGACAAAGCCTCACCCATAATTGCAGTGTTGGTATCATCGGTTACCGTACTGATTAAGCATTCTCCCTCATAGTAGAACATTAAAATGAGGTTTGTTTTGGTACGGAAATTTGTAAACACAGTCATATTGTCGTTAACACTTACGTTACGGCGGTATAACTCTGTTCCTCGTTTTTTATATGCACCGTTTGGCGACAATGCATCCATTTCCATTTCTACCGCAAAGCTGGCGGTAATCAGTTCCTGCTCTGCCATTTTTTCTGCAGTTGCGGAACCTGTGCCCTGGATTGCAAGCATAGCAACAATTACCATAATAACCAGTGGAAACATTGCCATGAGTAAGATTTTGCCTACCAGGTTCATCTTCAGAATTTTATCAGCTATCTTGTTTGTTGCTGCATCCTGAGTTTTGTCTTTTGCTTTTCCCATATTCCTTTGCTCCTTTCAAATTGGAAAAATATTTCCTATTTATCTTTGGCTGCCTTCTCCAACAACCCTAAAACAGTGGATATAGCCTCGTTTAAATTACTCTTTTCCATAGCATCAATATAGCTTTGCCGGTTTTCCGTTACCTGATTGATGGCACGGAGCAGCGTATCGTTGGTTAGGTTTTCCTCCTGCAGCACATAAGAAAAGCCCTGATGCTCAAAGGATTCTGCATTGAGAATCTGGTCGCCACGACTGGCTGCCGCAGAAAGAGGAATCAGAATATGCGGTTTTCTGAGAGCCAGCAGTTCGCAAATGGAATTGGCTCCCGCTCTGGAAATAACCAAATCTGCTGCCGCAAACAAATCCTTCATTTCTTTGCTGATATATTCAAACTGACGATAGCCCTCAACGTTGTTGTACTCCTCTACCGCCTTGCCCTTACCGCACAAATGAATAATCTGGTAGTCGCGGAGCAGGGTTGGTAACAAATCCCGGACTGCGTTATTTAAAGCCGCCGCACCGGTACTGCCTCCTACAATCATAATCACCGGCTTGTTTGCTGTGAATCCGCAAAAATCCAATCCGGCAATTTTACTGCCCTTAAACAATTCCTCACGGATTGGTGTTCCGGTAAGCACCGCCTTTTCTTCCGGCAGATACTTCATGGTTTCCGGGAAATTGGCACAAACCTTTTTTGCCATAGGAATGCAGATTTTATTTGCAAGTCCCGGAGTAATATCGGATTCGTGAATCACACACGGAATTCTTCTTGTTTTTGCAGCCAGTACTACCGGCACCGCAACAAAACCGCCCTTGGAAAAAACAACGTCCGGTTTTAAGTTCTTAAGTAATTTTCTTGCTTCAAAAAATCCCTTTAATACCTTAAACGGATCCGAAAAGTTTTTAGGATCAAAATACCTGCGGAGCTTGCCTGAGGAAATGCCGTAATACGGAATTCCCGCCGCTTCAATCAGCCCCTTCTCGATGCCATCATAGGACCCGATATAGCTGACTTCATATCCCTTTTCCGTTAAATGGGGAAGCAACGCAAGGTTTGGTGTAACATGACCGGCTGTACCTCCGCCGGTTAATACAATTCGTTTCATTAGATTATAGTACTCCTATTATTGTAAGTATATCTATTTTACACCAAAACGAAACTTTTAGCAAGCCATGAAGCCACTTTCCGACGTTTTTATGGTTGTTTTTGCTACGTGTTTCGACCTTTTTTCATTGAAAAGGATTTTTGGCTATGTTATACTTAAGTATCAGATGAAAAACACACAAAAAAAGGAGTGACATTTAAGTGAAATTAGGAATTATCGGTGCAATGGAAGAAGAGGTTGCACAGTTAAAAGAAAAGATGACAGATTTAACCATTACCAGGAAAGCCGGCATGGAATTTTATGATGGTCTTTTGCAGGGAAAGGCCGTTACGGTGGTACGTTCCGGCATCGGCAAAGTAAATGCCGGCTGCTGTACCCAGATTCTTGCTGATTTATTTTCCGTAGACTGCGTTATCAATACCGGAATCGCAGGCTCCCTGGATGCTGCCATTGACATCGGCGACATTGTGCTCTGCACCGACGCCGTGCAGCACGACATGGATGCGGTCGCCTTCGGCTATGACCTTGGCGTCATTCCGAGAATGCCGGTATCCTTCTTCCCGGCAGACGAAAAATTACGCAGTGCGGCAAAAACCATCTGTGAAAAAGTAAATCCGGAAATCAAGGTACACGAGGGCCGTGTTGCCACCGGAGACCAGTTTATTGCCGATAAAGCAAAAAAAGATTTTATCGTTACCAACTTTGCCGCAAAATGTACCGAAATGGAAGGCGCGGCCATTGCCCAGGCTGCTTTCAACAACAACCTTCCGTTTTTAATTATCCGCGCCATCTCCGACAAAGCAGACAATTCTGCCCAGATGGACTACCCAACCTTTGAAAAGCAGGCGATTGAACATACCGTCAAGCTGATGCTCGCTCTGGTAGCAGAAATCGCATAACAATAAAAAGCTGTTGCATTTATGGTTTCCCGCCATAACGCAACAGCTTTTTGTTTTATACATCCAATTTCATATCTCCGTCTTTTATCCAGCCCTTTTTCCGCATTACTTCAGAAATCCCAAAGGATAAAATTGCAGGAAGAATTACATGCATCACCGCAATCTTTATAAGTGTAACCGCTGCCCCTTCTTCCGGCGCCATTACCTGATAGGTCATAATCTGGCCCACCAGCCCGGCAGTTCCCATACCGGAGCCCACCGCATTGTTTTTCATTACAATCAGGGTAGTTCCTGCCGGGCCGAGAATTGCACTTGTGATAATTGCAGGAAGCCAGATTACCGGCTTTTTCACAATATTGGGAACCTGAAGCATGCTGGTCCCGATTCCCTGGGCAAACAAACCGCCCACTTTATTTTCCCGGTAGCTTGCCACGGCAAAACCGATCATATTGGCACAACAGCCAACCGTTGCCGCTCCCGCTGCCAGTCCGCTTAGATTAAGGGAAATACCGATTGCCGCAGAACTGATTGGCAGAGTAAGAATCATTCCCATAAGCACCGAAACAATAATTCCGCCAAGCACCGGATTTTGCTCCACATTATAGTTTACAATACTGCCCAACCATGTCATAAAACCGGAAATCGGTGGTCCGATAAGCAGCCCCACCGCCGAACCGGACAAAATGGACACCAGCGGTGTCACAATAATATCCACCTTTGTTTTTCCGGAAACCAGCAATCCCAGTTCAATTGCCACATATGCCGCAACAAACGCTCCCAGCGGTTCTCCGAAGCCGGAGAGCACCAGCATGGCACCTGCCGGATTACCGCTTTGGGCAAAAAGAAATTCTCCTGCCGGAACAAGAAAGCTTCCCGTCAAAATTTTAGATGCATAAGCACCTATCATGCCCGCAGTCGCAGCAGAAACAGTCACCAACGGACCTGCTTTGAATTTACTTGCCACACCTACACCAATTCCGGCACCTGTCATATATTTTGCCACGGAGCCAAAAAACTTTATGTAACTCCCCACTACACCGGGAATCAGCGCTCCTGCCTGCTCAACAATGGTTCCGATAATCAGGGTAGCAAAAAGGCCCAGCGCCATCCCGCTCAAACCGTCAATAAAAATACGGTTTAAATATCCTTTCAATCTTTTCATTTCCTGTTTCCCCCCCATTTGTGATTTTCTTTATTGCATTACCACAACAAAGCAAAATTTAGCATAGCTTTTTTAAATTGTCAATACACAGACATATTGAAAAAAAACCGCATTTATAGTACACTGGGACAAAACAGGAAAAGGAATTAAAATTATGTTTCGCTTGTGGGCTAAAATTTGGAAAGATAACCATCTGGTAAAAGATATTGTAATAGAAAATGACGACAACACACTTAACCGCACCCGGAAAGTCTTTGCCGCCATTGATTCTGTTTGTTATGCATTTGATTTGTCCAAGCCCCTCTGGCTGGACTCCACCGTGCGTGAATTTCAAAAACACGATAAAGCACGGTTTACGCAAGATAATTTTGTTGACTCCATTGAATTTGATTATTTAGAAATACATGTTATCGAGGAGGACTAAACCAGTCTTCCTCTTATTTTTTCGGCAAGGGCTGCCGCTTCACCATCTGCATAGCTGAGCGGTGCCCACTTGATATTTACCTCGTCATCCTTCCAGCGTGGAATGAAGTGAATATGCAGGTGGAATACGGTCTGGCCTGCCTCTACACCATTGTTCTGCAGGATATTCATGCCGTCACAGCCAAGCTCTTCTTTGATAGCCGCTGCAACCTTTGGCACTACCGCAAATACCTTTGCCGCAAGGTCTGCCGGAAGTTCAAACACGTTTGCCACATGCTCTTTTACCAGTAAAATGGCATGTCCCTTTGCCGCCGGGGCAATATCTAAAATTACCTTTACGTTCTCATCTTCATAAATGGTGGAAGAAGGAATATCTCCTTTTATAATCTTACAAAAAATACAGGAATCCATACTGTAATCCTCCTAAATTAAAGTTTATCGAAGCGGAATAACTGGTCGAACATGCGAAGGGTTTTGAAATCACCCTTGGCAGTGAGCTCTCCGGACATAAACGCACCCTGGAAGGTGGTTCTTCCGTTAACCAGCTTGTTCACCACTGCTCTTGTGGTTGTTGCAACAACATCGGCATAATCGCTGTCGCCGTAGTAACAGTTTAATTTATCTTTGTCCACATCCACAATTAAAGTCTTATTAGTATCTGTCATGCGGATTTCAAAAATTGCCTTTATGTCTTCCTTTGGTGCATTGAAATTATCTTTTAAATTGCGGATAAATTCCTGACTGCTGTCCTTGCCGTCCGTACGGTCCATCATTTCTTTAAAAAGCTGGGACAGCTCCTCAATGTCTGCCTTCTGCTTCTTTACGTAAGTATCATCCGACACATACTTAGAGAGCTGCTCGCTTTCCTGAGGGGTCAGTTCCATCGGAACGCTACCGGAAATGGTGTGCTTTAAAGCTATTGTACTGGATGGCAGCGCCTTGATTTTCTGGTTAATGGTGCGGTATAAATTTTCTGCCCGGGTTTCGATAACCTTGGCATAATTTCCGTTGGTTTCGAACTCTGCCTGGTTTTCTACATAAGCTGTAATGCCCGGACATAAGGAACCGCCAAGCAATTCCCAGGATTTCATCAGGTTCTGCTCTGCTTCTCTTTCGCCATAGGTTGTGGAAACCACCACCGGCATCATATAAAGACTGCCAAGCTTGCCCTTGTCTGCATAAAGCCAGCAGTCATCTAAAAACTGCTGAAGCAAGCCGCCGATACCGTACCACTCCACGGAAGCCGCCAGAATAACACCGTCCGCTTCTTTAATGCCGTTTGCAAGCACAGCAATTTCGTTTTTGCATTCATAAAGATTGTAGCGTTTTACTTCTACTCGGAGCTCTTCCAGCACCTCAGTGATTCTGGAAAGAACATAAAGGTTAGAATCTTCTATTAAACCTCTTCCTCCGTAATAAATATGTATTCTCATAGGAAATCCTCCGTTTCATCCGACCGGGCCGGCCGTCTTCTGCAAAGCAGCACCGCCAGAAGGAATCCGGAAATTAACCCTGCCACATGGGCAATATTGTCAACTCCCTGGTCTGCAAATCCGGCATATACACTAAGCAATATAAATAGTATCATTCTTTGTCCTGTGAAGCCTTCCAATTTTCCCTTAGCTTTTAACACCAGCCAGGCCATGGCACCCACCACGCCGAACACTGCACCGGATGCTCCCACAGAGACCGTACCGCTTACATTATACACGACAGAACCCAAACCCGCAAGAATACCGCTGAAAAAATATATCGCCACATAAGAAATTTTTCCGACATAATGCTCCAGGGCATTGCCCAGAAAAAACAAAATCAGCATATTATTGCCCAAATGCCAGATGTCACCGTGTAAAAACATATGGGTCACCAGCCGGTACCATTCGCCCTGCCGGACACTTGGCCCGTACAGGGCACCATGCTCCAGCAAAAAGACAGCAGTGTGTCCCTGAAAGGTCCCCTTCGTTATACTCTTTTCCCAAAACTGCATTACAAAAAACGTCAAGACAGTAACCGCCACCAGAACAAGATTGACGGACTTTTTTGTTGGTTCAAAAATCTGCGTCTGTTCTCTCACGGTTTAGTCCTCTTCCTGCCAGCAACGGGCACAGCGAACCGCCTTGTCCCAGCCGTGCAGCAGTTTATTGCGTCGGTTTTCTTCCATGGCAGGTGTAAATTCTCTTGCTAACTGCCAGTTTTCCTTGATTTCCTCTTTATCTTTAAAGTATCCCACCGCCAGACCGGCTAAATATGCCGCCCCCAGAGCAGTTGTTTCAATACAGCCCGGGCGATGCACCGTAGCATTCATAATGTCAGCCTGAAACTGCATTAAAAAGTCATTGGCACTGGCGCCGCCGTCCACCTTTAATGTGGTAATATCCGTTTCTACGTCCTGCTCCATAGCGTGCAGCACACTATGGGACTGATACGCAATGGATTCCAGTGTTGCCCGGATAAAATGCTCCTTGGAGCAGCCTCTGGTTAAGCCTACAATGGTGCCACGGGCGTGCTGGTCCCAATATGGGGCCCCAAGACCGGAAAAGGCCGGTACAATATACATGCCGGCGGTATCCTCTACTTCCTCCGCATACTCCTGGGACTGACCCGCAGAACGAATCATGCGCAGGCCGTCACGAAGCCACTGGATAGCTGCTCCCGCCACAAATACACTGCCCTCTAAGGCATATTCCACCTTATCCTCGGTACTAGCCGCGATGGTTGTAATCAGTCCGTTTTTGGAATCCACAGCCTCAGTTCCCGTATTCATTAACAGGAAACAGCCGGTACCATAGGTGTTCTTAACATCACCTTTATCAAAACAGCACTGCCCAAACAACGCCGCCTGTTGGTCACCTGCCGCGCCACTGATGATAATTTCTCCGCCGAGCAACGCCTTGTCAGTTTTACCGTATACACAGCTGGACGGTTTTACCTCCGGCAGCATACTCTTTGGAATGCGGAGTTTTGCCAAAAGTTCCTCGTCCCAGCAAAGATTGTGGATATCAAATAACATGGTACGTGAAGCGTTGGTATAATCCGTCACGTGGATTCTGCCTTTGGTCAAGTTCCAAATCAGCCAGGTATCTACCGTACCGAACAATAAATCTCCGGCCTCTGCCGCCGCTCTGGCACCCGGCACGTTATCCAAAATCCAGGTGATTTTTGTGGCGGAAAAATAAGCGTCCGGCACCAGTCCGGTTTTTGCCTTGATTACTTCGCCAAAGCCTTCCTCCACCAGCTGCTCCACCATACCCGCAGTACGGTGACACTGCCAGACAATGGCATTGTACACCGGAAGTCCGGTGTGACGGTTCCATACAATGGTGGTTTCTCTCTGGTTGGTAATACCCAGTGCCGCTATTTCTTCTGCATCTGCACCGATTTTGGCTAACGCCTCGGTTACTACGCCAAGCTGGGAAGACCAGATTTCCATCGGGTTATGCTCCACCCAGCCCGGATTCGGATAAATCTGTTCAAATTCCCTCTGGGCCATGCTGCAAATTCTTCCGCTCTTATCAAATAAAATGCACCGGGAACTGGTAGTACCCTGATCCAGTGCCATAATATATTTTTTCTGCATCTGCCTGTCTCCTTTTCTTTGTTTGCTCTATACAAACCCCATAAGAAAAGTATAGCAGTTTCCGCATCTAGTGACAAGGAAATTTAATATAAAATTCCTGTGAACAAATCTTTAGTTCGTCATTTGCCGACAACAAAACTTCTTTTCCCGGCACCACTTCTTTTCCGTTTAAATACGTGCCGTTGGTGGAATTCAAATCGGAAAGATAATAGTTGTTTTCCCGCTTGCTGATGCAGCAGTGAATCCGGCTGACCCCTTCCACTGCCGGGACAAAATCCGCGAATTCCTTGGCACTGCCCATATAAAACGGAAACTTGGAAAGGGGCACCACCTCCCCGGTCTGTTCACAGATAAGCTCCGGACCGGCAGGTTTTGACGGTGCGGAAAGTAACACCGTGCAGTCGTTATCCTCCACCGGAGAAATCGCACCGCTGCCTGCGGTATATGTCTCTTCCTCTTCAGCCACCAGGGCAGGCTCCCGGCGTTTCCACGGAAATATTTTTTCCGTCAGCCAGGATACATAGGAAGCAGACTCCGGTTTACGCTGTTCCTGCCTTGCCTCTGTGTAGACTGCACTTTTCTTCGCTTCGGAAGATTGCTCCGTTATTTGCTCCGGTAGCGGTTGTTCAACTACCGGCTTCTCCTTCATGCTGTTCTCCGGTTTATTCTGCTTCATATCCTCTGCCAGAAGCTTCTTTATTTCTGTCAGACCGCCCTTTTCCCGCATGCAGAACATATAGCAGTCATACACCAGGTTTACCGCCTGCTTATCTTCATAATCCACACGGTTTAACAGATACTCAAATAAACCCTCTAGCTGCTCCCTCAAGGGAACCCCATACCCGGGCACGTAACATAGCTCCAGGGTCATGTGGGGAAGGGTGGCGAAAATATAGTTAGGCGCCAGCACAAAATCATCCTCCGAAAGCAAATATTCCCTGCCCTGTTCCAGCGTAGCAAATAACTGTCCCAAAATGGAACGTATCTGCCGCTCTCCCATGGGAAGTGCCGCATAAATACTGTTTAATGCTTTCTTTCCGGTTACCTTGTAGCATAAATAATCTTCCCCGTTCTTACTTTGTCTGGTAAATGGGAGCCAGCCTCCACCGGGATTACACTGTATCATTTTTTCTTCAAAAGACTCCGGACTGTCCGTATCCGGCAACACCCACAAATAAGTATCCATCCACTCTTTTATATACTCAACCTGCATTCTTGCCTCCTAAAAAACATCCTCTATAACTGCTTCCAACCGGATGAGCCGGTTTGCCGGCACCACCTGTCTTTGCTCCTGTACCAACGTATCCGCAAAAGCATCTACCCGATGATACAGCTGCAGGGTAAACTGCAGCATTCCGCATAAAATCAAACACAGGAAAGGGCACACCAATGCAGCCTCCACCGTAAAACCTGCTTTTACTTTCCTCTTTTTCACCATATATAAAACAACAAATATCCGCCAAACAGACTGGGCAGAAAAGGCAGTTCGGTTTTTCTTCCCGCTCTCCGGCACACCAGCAGTACCATAGCGAGCACCGCGGACAGCACCAGGGCCATCCCAAACACAGCCAGACATTGCCGCCAGCCGCAAAACATTCCCAGCACGCACAACATCAGACCGTCTCCTATACCGATGCTTTCTTTGGTGACAATGGCAAGCAATAAAACCAACGCTCCCGGCACCAATCCTACCGCAAGTTCCGCAACATGAAATCCTGCGCACAACCGGTATAGCAACACACCTGCTGCCGCTACCGCCACCGCAACTACCGGAATCGTTTTTGTTTTAACATCATATACCGCAAATCCCGCCAAAACAGCCAGCATTACCCACTCTGCCGCTTCCATTTTTACTCCTCCTGTTTTTCTTTTCTGTTTCCACACTTATGACAGGCCGGAAGTTGGACCTCCTCCCGGGGCTGCGACCTGACCGTCCGCTTTAGGGCCGGACACCCTGCCACCAGATGATACTTGGTTCCTCCGTCGGAAATGTACACCGTTTCCGTAGCTTCCCTGTCATCACACCGCTCGCACAAAGTGTATCTTCTTCCAAAGGAATTCCGTTCCTCGCTTACTTTATCTTTCTGTACCGGCCGAACCACCACATTCAGATACCCGCAGGCCCTGGATTCATGATATACCGTTCCGTATTCCGTAACATATACCATATCCTCTTTGTCTTCCTCCGTGGCAAACAAATCCGGGTCCGTTTCCCCAACATAAGGAGTAAAACGGAAGTTTTGCTGCACCGGAAGGGACAGTTCGGAAAACAACACGGCCTCACAAACAAACCGGTAGCTGACCCTCACCTGAATACTGCCTTCTTCCTCGGGAAGACAAAGCACCCACATCTGTTTTGCCCTGTCCGACTCCGGCAGGGCATTCCAAAACAGTGGCTGATACAGCCAGGAAATTTCTGCCTCCTGTTCCTCCGCCTTTCTTTCCGGATAACCCAGGTGGGCATATTTCATGGCAGCATCCGTTATTTCCCGACACACCGACATCTGGAACAACAGCAGTAAAAACAACTGCCACAGCATATATATCCCGAAGAAAAACACCGGAAATGCCAATGCCGCTTCCGTAGTAAGAGATGCACTCCGGTACCTGTTCTTATTCTTTACTGATATGGTACCCTTCGTTTTGGGAGAGATGGCACAAGAAAAAAATCTAAATTGCCCAAAGATATTTTTAACAAAAGATGCACAGTAAACTCTGATTTTTGCTTTAAGAACAGGCACCGGAATGCACCTCCCTCTAATATGCCGCTTCTTTTTCTTTTTTCATTTCATAGGCTGCAGGCAAAAACATACCCATATCAAACAATGGCTGCAGCTTTGTTGCCGTTTGGAAGGATACTCCGGTTACCACATTCCGAATCCGGAAACTGTCCCTATAACGGATGCGGATATTTTCCTGAATTAAATCCAGCGCCCGGTACATCTTTACCGTTGTACGCCTTGTCAAAGAAATCAATGCCAGATAATCCGTATATGCCGCGCCGATGCCATCCGGACAAAGTGTGGCCTTCCGCCCGATTGCCGCCTTGTTCATCAAAAACAGTTCGCCAAAAGCCACTCTCCCCGGACTAACCACGGCAATGCGTTTTCCTTGCAAAAGTGCTGCCGCATCCACCAGGCCTTCCTCCACCGACCACAGCAGCAAAATGCTGTATTTTACCACTGCTGCCAGTACCGGCATACCGGTAAACCCGGCCACTCCCGCAGAAAGTGCCTCCAACTGTAACACCCGGTCCGGCTGTTTTAAAATCATTACCATGTTAAGCAGTGTCCGGATTGCCACCAGGTACAGTACCATGGAGAGAAGGTTGCTTTTATCCTCGTCCTTTCCAAAAATCAAATATTCCCGCTCGTAATTCAACCTGGTGTACGGAGAAGCCTCCCCGAAACACCGGAAATATTTCATACTGTAGAGTTCCAGGGCCGTTCCGTTCAGCATGGAATTTCCCGCCGCGGATAACACCTCTCCGATTCCGCCGCTTTGAAACAGCGTCCGCACCTCCTCGATACACGCCATCAGTTCTTCCAGAAAGCTTTCCCTCTCCAATCCTGCCGAAGGAAGATCGGTTCCCGACAGGCTGCGCCCCGATTGCTCTTCTTCCGAAATTCCCACCAAAGATAAAATTCCGGTGGTCAGAAGCTCCGCCAAAAAGCCGGTGACATTCTGAAAGGTCTGTTCTGCCACCACAATTTCCCCATAGGAAAACCAAAGGCCCTCCAGGGAATATTCATCCATACGGTCTTTCACCGCAGATAACCCAGTTATCATCCCGGAAATATCAGAGTACGAAAAACGGGGCAGGGAAAGTGCATCCAAAAGCGCTTTGTTATTTTGCAGAGTCTGTCTTATGCGTGGCAGGGAAAAGCCCCGTTCATCCAGTCCGGCATAAATTTTCATCTTTTCCAGTTCCTTTAAAAACACCTCATACAATTCCCCGGAAAGTTTTTCTTTCATGCCCTCCAAAAAGTTCTCATACGCCTCCACGGCAAGCTTTGCCACCGCCTGTTTTTTCTCCAGACGCTCCGTTACCTTAAGAGCATCCTCCAGCACTTCCTGCGCTCCTTCCAGAACACGGTTCAATTCCCCGTACTGTAGCTTTGCCGCAGAAAGATTACTGCTTTTACTTAGCTCATATCCGGCCTTTACATTTTCTTCTGCCGTTATCAGAGCTTCCTTTTCCTCTATTTTTTCCTTGTAGTCCTTCTCCAGTTCCAAAAGCAGGGTTTTATCCGTATCCGGTTCTTTTTCCAGACGCTTTTTCTCTGCATCGTACTCCTTTTGAAGTTCCTGAATTTGATAATTATAGTACCAAATATAATATTCTGATGATGATATCCGGCTCTCCAGCCACTGCACCTCCGAAAGCAGACTGACAACCTGTGCCGCTGCTTCCTCTGCCCGGCAAAAGCTGCCGGAAACCGTATTGTACACCTCTTCATTACCAAAAAGCTCCCGAAGCTGGGATTGGCTCATGGAAACCGGCCGCTTAATAAAATGTTCTTCCACCTGCATCCTTCCGTTTTTGTCAAAGGCAATACCGTTTTCGCCCATGCGGATACCATCCGTCAATTCCATAAGCTTCAACAGTTCCTCCGTTACCGTGGCGGTTACTGCCAGGGCTTCCTCCTGCTCCCGGTAAATCTCGCCTACCACACCCGCCTCCGTAAACTGCTCTTTTGTAAACAATTCGCTCAGTCCGAGAGAGAGTCCGTCCAGCACCACCTGCTGTTTAATCTGGGAATAAAAGGCTTCGCAGTTATCCTCAAGCAAATAGTTACACTGCATCCGGTCTACATCAGTTTCCTTAAATTTTAGTAATCCTCCCGAGGTGCCGGACAACCCAAAGGACAAATTTTCCTTGATTCCTTCTTTCAGCTTTTCCTGAGAAAAGAAACCCTCGTCATCCCCGGCATCCACCCCGAAAATACGGTAATTCTGAAACAATGGATAATAATAAGACGCCAGAAAAGAGTCTCCCGCCATGTCCGTTATCATGGAAACATAAGCCGTTGCCCCGCGGATTCTGGCCGCCTCCAGGGTTGTCAGCAAAAAAGAAAATACCAGCACCAGAATCAGGGACAAAAACACCGTAATACTTCCTTTTTTCATCTAATTGATAATTTTACCCGCATCTCCGGAAATGGCGGTAAATGCATTGTTGACAATGGCGGTAATCTGCTCTTTAAAAACAAGCACCAGACCGATGAGAATCACCAAAATTAATACAATTTCAATTACTCCGACACCCCGGTTGTCCTGCCGTAAATCCATTTCTTCCATAAAAATTCCTCCTTAAAATGATTGAAATGCCGGCACAAGAAGAATAGCAAATACCAAAAACAACATTCCCATCATAGGCAGCAGCAGCTTGGTTCCCGCCTGCTCTCCCTTTTGCCGGATGTGTGCTTTTTCCTGCGCCATCACTTCCTTTGCCTCCTGTAACAATAAATTTCTCATGCCCTGCACGCCCCTGGAAACACTTTGAGTTAACAAAGACGCCATGCGCCGGTACGCCAACACACCGAGGCGCCGGCCAAAATCCTCATACACTACGGTCTCGGAGCGGCCGTTATCCAACTCCTGCTTTGTTACCCGCAGTTCTGCTGCCAGTACATGGGACGTGCCATAATTCTTTTCATATTCCGCTGCCAGCCGCACAAAGGCCTGCCGCACGGAATTGCCTGCCGCCAACAACAATGAAAGCTTGGTGACAAATTCCGAATAGCAGCCCTCGGCCTGCTCCTTCCGTTCTTTCCGTCTTGTATCCAGCTTGCCGAAATAACCGGAATACAACAAAAGAGGAACCGCCACAGAAAGAAGCACCAAAAATCCGGCCGCACTAAACCCGGCGTTTACTACCTGTTGCACCGGATATCCCAGCACCTCTTCCGGCAGAAAAAAACGTTCCTTGGTTCTTGTTTCTTCCTCCTTGGAAGCCAGCTCCTTTTGCAGTTTTTGTAACAGCACTTCTTCCTCGGTATACACCGCCGGATATACGGTAACTGTTCTTGCAAACACCCGGATTTCAGAACCATAGGATATTTTTGCAGTGATTTCCACCGTCTCAGGCGCTTCCAGTCCTTGGTTCAAAACCTCGCCCTCCGCCGTTATCAGCCAGGGCGCATCCGTACTCCAGGTAATATCTCCGCCGGTTTGCGGTAACACCGCAGGAAACGACAAGCCTTGCGTGACCTTCCCAAAGCTTTCGTTTTCCCCCGGCACCACATCACTAAGATACTGCTCCGCCTCCCGGTGAAGCTCCTCTATCCGGCTTTCCTCATATTCCAAAGCTCCGACACTTACCGGAAATTTGGTCAATCCCGATTCCAGCTCAACCTGCACCGGTACCGATATCGGCTCTTTTCCGGGAGCCGGGCGTAAAATGCCCTCCTCCTGTGGCTTTTGCCCCGCAAATACCGCCAGTACCAGAAAAAACACTCCCGCCATTATTCCCGGAAGAAGTTTTTTCTTCACTTCTTTGTAAAGCAACTCCCGGACCTCTTCCCTGGTTTTACCCGGATACAGCTCCATGGCATCCCGGAGCTTTCCCTCCGGCACCAAAAGTTTTTTCATCTGTCAGCCCTCCAGCTTTCCAACCTCGCCCCGGATGATGTGCTCTCCCAAAAGCTTTAGTCCCAGATGGGCTCCCAGCACGCCCCACATAAACACAACACCAAAGGTATTGTGATACAGGGAATTACTCATAGCCGGGGCACAAAGCTTTAAATAAAGCAAAATCCCATAGGGCACGGCACACATAATCTGAAATTCCATCTGCTTCGCTGCAATGGTAGTGCGGAGCTCCCGCTTCAGCTCAATTTTATCTTGTAAAACACTTCCGGTTTGTCTTAATACCTGCGCCAGATTTCCACCGGTGCGTTTTACCACCGCAAAAATATCCGCCAGCTGCTTAATGTCCGCCACGTCACTACGCCTTCCAAAGTCCAGAAAAACCTCTTCCATACCGGTCCCTAAATCCATCTGCTTCACCATTACCCGGAATTCCCGGCAGATATCATGGTCTTTCCCATGAAGCTGCTCTAAGTTTTTCACCGATTCCCGCACACTGCTTTCCGGCGAATATCCCACGGCAAGACTGTTCTCCAGACAAACCAGGGCATCCTTAAACGCAAGATTCAGCTCCCACTTCTTCTGCCGGAGCCTCTCCTTTTTTTTCTGCCAAAGGGCCACCGGCACATACACCAAAAGCAGCGCCGAGATAAGCGCAAAATCAAAGAACAGCCACGCCGTCAGCATCACTTTGCCCATCACAATTCCCAGGGACAGAAGTTTTTGTTTCATCCGGTTCTCCATTTGCTTTCCACTCCTTTTTTCCGGCCCGTTTCAGCTTCATTTGTTGAACAAAAACCGTCCCTGTACGCTTTAACATACCGGGTGCGTCTCCCTCGCCTTCCTGATATACAAACAGAGGATTCTTCTCAATTTCCCCGTCCCGGCAGCCAAGAATTTCCGAGATTTCCAACACACAGCGCCGTCCGTCCCGCAGCCGTCCCAGCTGCACCATCACATCAATGGCGGAGGCAATCTGCCGTCTTGCCGCCATCAAAGGGATGTCCGAGCCAAGCAGCACCATCGTTTCCAGACGGTCTAACATATCTGAGGTGGAATTGCCGTGGCCGGTGGAAAGAGAGCCATCATGGCCGGTATTCATGGCTTGCAGCATATCAATGGTTTCCGCACCCCGGACCTCACCGACGATAATCCGGTCCGGCCTCATGCGAAGCGAGGAACGTATCAGTTCCCGGATGCTGATTTCGCCGGAGCCCTCAGTGTTTTTGTTCCGCACCTCCAGGCGTACCAGATTTTCGATGCCGTTTACTTTAAGCTCCGCAGCATCTTCGATGGTTATAATCCGTTCTTCTTTGGGGATAAAGGCAGTCAGCGCATTTAAGAAAGTGGTTTTCCCGGAACCGGTCCCGCCGCAGATGAAAATATTATACTTTGCTTCTACCAAAAGCCGCAGAAACTCCGCCGCATCCTTTGTGATTGCGCCGATTTCTATCAGCTTTTCCATGGTAAAAGGCTCTTTTGAAAATTTACGGATAGTGACAATCGGTCCGTTTAACGCCACCGGCGGCAAAATTACATTCACGCGGGAGCCGTCGGAAAGCCGGGCATCCACAATTGGATTAGCCTCATTGACAATACGGTTAGCCTTTGCCACAATAAGCTGGACAATATCCTCCAGCTTCTGTTTGGATTCAAATTTCCGTTCCCAGCGGTGAATTTTTCCCCGCTCCTCCAGAAAAATGTCCTCGAATCCGTTAATCATAATCTCCGTAACATTGTCTTCCTCCAGTATTTCTTCCAGAATATCCATTCCCCGGATGGAGGCATACAGCTCCCGCCGCAGCCACTCCTTCCGCTCCAGTGTTAAAAAGCTTTCCTTTGCCGCCTGCATAATAACCCGGTCGATTTTGTGAAACAAATCTTCCTCCGTAATTTCTTCTGAATAATCGAAAGAGGACACCACCTCTTCCCGCAGGCGTTTTTTCAGTTCGTCCATTACAGGGCCACCTCCCCATCCGGTGACACCTCCGTAAGCCGGGACAAAATTCCCTGCTGTCCCGCATATTTCATTTGCCGGTAAAACTCCTGCTTCCGCTGCTCTCCGGTCTCCGTCCCGGAGCAGACCAGATAATTCATCCCGCTCTGGTCCATCACGGAAACTACGCCTTCATGAAAGGCTCCTGCCAAAAATACTACCTGGCGGTAGCCACCATATTCCCGGCAGCATGCCACCAACTGACACATTTCCACCTCCGAATACTGCCATAAATCCGTGCAGTAATCCGGGCCCAGAAAATAGTCCGCCCCGTTTTTCTTTGGCAAGCCCTCAAATAATTGTTTTGCCTGCACCCGGTCTTTCCGCATCAGATAGAGCAGTTCGCTGATGGAAGCACCTGCACCGCTGCCTTCCGGCTCTCTGCCGCACCCGCAAAAGGGGTCCCAGGGCAAAAATAAGGTCTTTCCTTTCCGGGAAAGCCCGGTTAAAAGCTTGTCCGCATATGCTGCCGCCATACCGGCGCTTTCCGGCGAAAATACGGTAATCAGCTCACTTAAGAGCTCTTTTCTTGCCATCTCGGAAAGAAGCATCCGGCGAAGCAGTTCTCCCGCCCTTTGATAGCGGAACAAAACACCATAGCCGTCGGCCTCCTCCACCTCCGGCTCCTCCTCCGAAAGCACCCACAAACGGACTCCGTAGGGAATGGACAGCCGCTCCCGATGGGCCGCCTGACTTCCTCCCAGCACAAGACAGGTCAGTTTTTTCCGCCCGCAAAATTCGGTCAGCTCCTGCTCCTCCCGAAAGGAAACGGCAAAATACCCTATGTCTTTTCGCTCATTAATATACCGTTTAAAACGCTCTGCAAATGCGGTCTGCTCATCGAAAATTCCGATGATTTTTTCCAATACAACACCTTGCCTTTCTCTTTTGATTTCCTTGTTGGGAATCATGCGAATACATCGCAAGAAAATAAAATTGAACTTAGAAAATTTCTTTCCGGCGCTACCGGAAACGTACTAGAAATTCTGGCTTCATGATACGCCCTGCTTTTTTACTTGTCAATAAATTCGTGCAAATCTCCCAAAAACTTCGGAAGATTTAACGAAATTTGACCCTTTTCATTGGTAGGTTTTCACAAAATTTTCTTTCGCGGCCAAAGCAAACCACCGGCCACCGTCTAATAAAAATAGATGATAGAAATGACAAAAATCAAAAGGAACCCCGGCATCCCAAGAAGCGCCGTCAGCAAAAAGGTGCCTGCATTTACCCCCGCCAGCACCGGAAAATTGTTATGCAGACAAATCTGCTCCAAAATATAAATAATAACCAGGCCCACCACGCCCCGGAATACCATATCCACCAACCGGTCTGTCCATGTTTTCATATCGAATACCCGCCTTTCTATCCACGGCAACACTTGCCGCCAAACTTCCTTTGTTCCAATGTATGCCTGTCCATGAGCAGATATAACCTTTTTGGCAGAGAAAGTACAAACTTTATGTATAAATGGATTTTTCAGGGACTATACTTAAACCAAGGGGCGTTGCTTTTATCCGCTGCACCCGCACAAAATAATCTGGAACAAAAAGAAATCGAGGAACATTTTATGAGCATATTTAAATCCTTTAAAAAGAAACGACCAACCGCCACCGACATCTTAAAGGCCGAACTTGACATGACCAAAGCCGAACTGGAAACCGCCTACTCTCACTTTGAAAACGTGGTGGACCCGGACCTGATCAGCAGCAGCATCTATCATATCAACTCCATCCAGGAGCGGTACAAGTACTTAATGAAACTGATTAAGGCAGTGGAGGCGGAGAATAAGGCTATCCTGCAACCTACGCAAAAGAGGCTGTGACAAGATGCTTATTTTTAGTTTTAGAATATCCAAGTGTCCGACCTATCAACTGATAGATGTTCGGGCAGGACGGACAGACGAAATCCCATTTCGTTTGTTCCGGTCTGAACGAACAGCTGTCAGAGGATGCAGGCGAACACGGATATCCTAAAACCTAAAAATATCATTGTCACAGCCTCTTTTATATATTGTTATAGACTCTCTTATAACTTCCAAACATCTTCCACATAATCTCTTATGGTTCTGTCACTGGAGAACTTACCTGCGTTAGCAGTATTTAAGAAACACTTCTTGCGGAACGCCAGGGCATCCTGATAATCTCTGTTCACGCGAAGCTTCGCATCGCAGTAAGAGATAAAGTCCGCGAACAGGAAGTAGTGGTCCGGCTGATGCCAGTGTGCACCATTCAGCAGCGCATGGTACAGTTCTGCAAACATTCCGGTTCCGTCGTCGGATAAGGTTCCGTCAACCAGAGTGTCCACTACTCTCTTGATACGTGGTTCGGACTCATACAGTGCTCTCGCATTGTAGTTGTTCTTCAAGGCGTCGATTTCTTCGACACGCTTACCGAAGATGTAGTTGTTTTCCTCGCCGGCCTCGGCCACGATTTCCACGTTGGCACCGTCATAAGTACCAAGGGTAACTGCGCCGTTTAACATGAGCTTCATGTTACCGGTACCGGAGGCTTCGGTTCCGGCAGTGGAAATCTGCTCGGATACGTCTGCAGCGGTTACCAGCTTTTCCGCGTAGGAAACATTATAGTTCTGCACAAAAACAACCTGAAGCTTATCGTTTACCTCTGGGTCATTTGCCACAAGCTTAGCAATTTCGTTGATAAACTTGATGATGCCCTTGGCGCGATAGTAGCCCGGAGCCGCCTTTGCACCGAAGATAAAGGTGGTTGGATAGAAATCCTTAATTCTGCCATCCTTTAATCCAAAGTAAATATCAAGAATGGAAAGAGCATTTAACAGCTGTCTCTTGTACTCGTGAAGACGCTTAATCTGGATATCAAAGATTGCGTTTGTATTTAAGCTTACGCCTTCCTTTGCCAGCACAAATTCAGCCAGCTGCTGCTTCTTTAACTTCTTGATTTCGTCAAACTTCTGCAAGGTTTCTTTGTCCTCTGCAAAAGCTTCTAACTTCTTTAACTTAGAAAGGTCTGTTACCCAGTCATTGCCGATTTTGTCGTTGATGAAACCGGACAGCTCCCTGTTGCAAAGCGCCAGCCAGCGTCTCTGGGTAATACCGTTTGTCTTGTTGTTGAAACGCTCCGGATATACCGCATACCATTCCTTTAAAGCATCGTTCTTTAAGATTTCGGTATGAATCTGGGCCACACCATTGGTGGAGTGGCTTGCAAAAATAGCCATTCTTGCCATGTGAATCAGGTTTCCGGAGATAATGTCATACTGCCACTGGTCGTGTTCTGCCACGCCCTTTGCAGTTAACTCCTTGCGGAGTGCCTTCTGTAACATCACAACATACTTGTATACGTGAGGAATTACAGATTTAAACAGGTTAATATCCCACTTCTCAAGAGCTTCCGCCATGATAGTGTGATTAGTGTAAGCAAAGGTCTCCTTGGCAATCTTTAATGCCTTGGCAAAGGTTAAACCTTCCTCGGACATTAAGATGCGGAGTAATTCCGGAATTGCCACAGTTGGATGGGTATCATTCAGCTGAATCGCATATTCTGCGGAGAACTTACTAAAATCACTGCCGTGCTTCTTCTTGTAGGTGCGGATCATATCCTGGAGGGACGCACTGGAGAAGAAGTACTGCTGCTTCAGTCTTAACTGCTTGCCCGCTTTGGCGGAATCGTTTGGATAGAGCACTGCAGAAATTGCTGCCGCAGCGTTTCTTTCCTTTGCTTCTTTATCGTAATTCTGCTCATTGAACAAATCAAAATGGAACTCCATAACAGCCTCTGCCTGCCATAGACGAAGAAGATTTACCTTCTTTGCGCCGTAGCCGATAACCGGCATATCATAAGGAACCGCATAAACATCCTGGCCCTTGAAATGTACCAGAACCTTGTCTTCCTCGGTACGTACAGACCATGGATCCCCGGCCTTTGTCCAGTCATCCGGCTGCTCCTTCTGGAAACCGTTTTCGATGGTCTGCTTAAACAAACCGTACTTGTAACGGATGCCGTAGCCATTTAAGTTTGCACCGATGGTTGCACCGGAATCTAAGAAACATGCCGCCAGACGGCCAAGACCGCCGTTGCCAAGGGCTGCATCTTCGATTTCCTCGAATTCCCTCATGTCTCTTCCGTTATCGTTCATCAGCTCGCCGAACTGATGCAATAGGCCAAGGCTTAACAAATTGTTGTAAACCATGCGGCCAACCAAAAATTCCGCAGAAAGATAGCAAGCCTTCTTGCCCTCTGCTTCTTTGGCCTTTGTAACAAAGTCTAAACCGGTTTCCTTCATTGCCGCCTTGGAAACCGCGTGGTAGAGTTCAATAGTACTTGCTTCCTTTAAATTCTTGCCGTAATCAAGGGCAAGAATATCCTTCACATTCTTCTGAAAATTACCCATGTGTTATATTTGCCTCCTTGTTTGTGAAACAAAATGCCCATTCGTGCAGGCATAAAATTTTGCCTCACTAAATTTTCCCGTAGTTATTGCTCTAAAAACAATCTCCTTTACGCCGGTCGGTTGATGCAAAAATATGGCTTTTAGAATTGAAATATCCAAGTGTCCGGCCTATCAGCTGACAGATGTTCGGACACGGATATTTCAATCCCTAAAAGCCTTTTTTACACAACCTCCGCGTAAATCTCTTATCTCCAGTACAGTTCCGCTAAATGTTTATAGTAGGCAGTATCGATTTTCTCGTACTGATCCTCTGTCATTCTCCATCTCCAATTCTCCCCAATTGTGGATGGGAAATTCATTCTTGCCTTGTTGTCCAGGTACAGGAAATCCTGTGTCTGGAAAATTGCCACACGGCTGTTTAAAGAGTAGGCGCGCTTAATCATTGCTCTTGCGATATCGAAAGGATTTCTCGCATCGTAATAATCAGCAAGTCTCTCCTGCTGTTCCTCGTTTAACTGCATGAGAGCACCTACCAATGTTTCGTTGTCGTGGGTTCCGATGTAAACAATGGTATTGTCGGTTGTGTAGTTGTGCGGCAGATACTCATTGTCCGGTGTGATGTCCAGACCGAAGCCTAAAATCTTCATGCCCGGATACTTGTTGGAAGCAATCAGGTCCATAACCGGCTTAGTTAACACGCCGAGATCCTCCGCAATAATCTTTGCGTCCCCGATGGTCTCGTTAATCATGTCGGTAAGCTTCTTTGCAGGACCCTTCTTCCAGCAGCCTTCCATTGCTGTTGGGCAGGTAGCCGGAATGGAATAGTAATTTACAATACCGATGAAATGGTCGATACGGATAACATCATAATGGTAAGCGCAGAACTTCATACGCTCCTTCCACCAGGAGAAACCGTCCTTTTCCATTACATCCCAGCGGTATAATGGGTTACCCCAGCGCTGGCCGGTTTCGGAAAACATATCAGGTGGTACACCCGCGATGTTGATTTCTCTTAAATCTTCATCCAGCTCAAACAGGTCACTGTGTACCCAAACGTCGGAGCTGTCCATGGCAACGTAAAGCGGAATGTCCCCGATAATTTCAATTTCCAGCTCATTTACGTATGCCTTTAATTTTTTCCACTGCTCATCAAATTTATACTGACAGAATTTCCAGAAGCCGATTTCCTTCTTTAACTTCTTTTCGTAACGGCTGACAGCCTCCGGCTTGCGAAGACGGATGTCGTCGTCCCATTCTGTCCAGGACTTGCTGTCAAAGCTGTTCTTGACTGCCATGTACATGCTGTAGTCATTCAGCCAGTAAGCGTTATCCTCTTCAAACTGCTTGAAGTCCTTTGTTCTTGCGTGATTGCTTCTCTCGTAAGCACACTTTAAAACATCAAAACGGTTTTCATAAATTTTTGCGTAGTCCACGTCGGATGGGTCCTCGCCCCATTCCTTTTCATCAATCTCTTCCTGCAAAAGTAAACCTTCTTCCACCAGAACATCCAAATCGATAAAATAAGGATTTCCGGCGAATGCGGAGAAGGACTGATACGGACTGTCGCCGTAGCTGGTAGGTCCGATTGGAAGCACCTGCCAATACTTGCTGCCGGTAGCCTTTACAAAATCAGCAAATTCATATGCTGCCTTACCCAATGTACCGATGCCGTACGGGCTTGGCAGACTGCTGATTGGCATTAAAATGCCGGCGCCACGTTTGAGTGGATTTGCACCCTTTTTTCCCATAGTATTTACCATACCTTTCTCTTTATTTTTCGACGAAATTTTCGTAAATTTTCGCTCCATGAGTCCATAATACGCCTTTTTTTCCGGGATGTCAACAAAAAAATGCAAATTCAGAAAATTTTCGAAAATTTCGTTGAAAATTGATTGGTTCTGTGCTATGATATTGTGATGTAATAAGGAAGTATCACTTAAAAGATTATTAATACTTCAATATATATAAGAAAGAGAGAATTTTATCATGCCAACTATCAAAGACATTGCGGAGCGCCTCGGCATTGCCGTCAGCACCGTATCCAAGGGCTTAAACGGAGCCTCCGACATCAGCGAGGAAACCCGCCAGCTGGTTTTGGATACCGCTGTGGAAATGGGCTATGCCTCCAAAAAAATCCGTTCCAGAACAACTACCAAGGTCTGCGTTTTCATCGAAGACCGCAACATGGACT
The DNA here is from genome assembly GCA_045593825.1 of Lachnospiraceae bacterium. GTDB lineage: Bacteria > Bacillota > Clostridia > Lachnospirales > Lachnospiraceae > SIG299. The sequence continues at coordinate 5,090 of JAZNXI010000127.1, read as the reverse complement.
ACGAAACCATCGACCAGTTCGGTTACGAAATCGTCATGGGCTTCAAGCTGGGAGCTGCCAGCCGCAACTGGGAAGTTACGGTTATCCCGTCCAATTTAACCATGCAGACTACTGAAAAATACGACAGCTACATGCTTCGCCACGGTTTTGCCGGTGCATTTTTACTGGGCTTCACCCTGCACGACGACTGGATTAAGCAGCTGTCCAAAACCACCGTACCTACCGTGCTTTTAGATAACTACATACCAAATAACAGCCACGTCGGCTATGTTGGTACCGACAGTAACGAAGGTATTGGCCACGCCGTCGACCACCTGGTTGCCATGGGCCATAAGCGCATCGCGTTCTTAAACGGTTCCAAAAACTCCATGGTTTCCGAGGAGCGTAACCAGGCCTTCTACCAGCACATGAGAGAAAACGGCATCGAGCCGGACGAAAACTTAGTTGCTTACGGTTACTACGTTCCGGACTGCGCAAAGAACCACGTACCAACCTTTGTAGAGCACGACGCAACCGCCATTGTCTGCGCTTCCGATATGATTGCCAGCGGTGTTATTACCGAGCTGAACCGCTTAAACCTTAAGGTGCCGGATGATGTCAGCGTTATCGGTTACGACGACCTGCCGGTAGCAAGCCAGCTCACACCAAAGCTCACCACCATCCGCCAGGACAGATACGATTTAGGTAAGAGCGCAGTATTAATGTTAGATGGTTTGATTCGCGGAGTAGGTTTGTCTAAGATGCTGCTTAGAGCAAAGTTTATTTCGAGAGAAAGTACCAAGCGGTTAGACGAAAAATAACTAAAAAAATAAACTTTAGAGCACCACTTCATAACTGCTTTGGTTATGACGTGGTGCTCCTTTTTATACAAACTACACAAAAAACCACCTATATTTTCTACTTGCACCATTTCCCCAATGCGTATATCATTAATACAAGATTCTTAAATCTTTTGATTCGCGGCAGGGTCTGCCAAGAATTCCGTAACTATAATTGCAAGTAAGAGCATCTTTTGCACTCATTCTTGCGTGTTGTTTTAACACGTGTTGACTTTACACGTGTTGTATATTATAATACAAAGGAGGAACACTATTTGCCTAAGAAACCAATCGAACTCGAACGAATTATTTTTGCCGACGGATGGCTTTTTAAATCTCAAAACGGTTCTCACCGCCAATATGTCCATCCCACAAAACCAGGCAAGGTCACTATTCCGTTTCACACAAAAGAGTTACCAATAAAAACCGAAAAATCTATTCTAAAACAAGCAGGACTTATATAAAGGAGGGATTCTATGTTAACAATTTATCCGGCATGCTTTTACAAAGAAGAAAAAGGATATTCCGTTATTTTTCCGGACTTAAACTGGCTTTCCACCTGTGGAGACACATTAGAACAAGCCATGGAAATGGCAATTGATTGCCTTGCAGGTTACATTTATTCCAGCGAAAAATGCGGAGATACCATTCCTGCGCCATCTTCTCACACAGCAATTGACCCGGTTGCCATTGCAAAAGAATTAGACCCTGTTTCTCCTGTAGGAGAATGTTTTGTCAACATGGTTTCCGTGGATGTTGCTGCCTATGCCAAAATGCATTTTGATAAACCGGTCAAAAAAACCTTAACCATTCCTATGTGGCTGAATAATGCCGCATTGGCACAAAATATTAATTTTTCACAAGTACTGCAGGAAGCATTGCTTTTAAAATTGCAGACACGATAAACACTAAATTCAACCACCGGTTAATAATTCCCGTGAAAAACAGGAATATTAGTTGGTGGTTTTTTTCTTATACCGTGTTATACTAGACTTACAAAGCAGCTTTGAAGAATCTCTTCGAAAGGAAATAAAATACAATGTTAGATGAAAATATCCGCGTAATGCGTAGAGAAAAAGGATTAACACAGGAGCAGCTTGCCGAGGTCATGGGTGTGTCCACCGCCTCCGTTTCCAAATGGGAAACCGGCGTTGCGGTACCGGAGCTTGGCATGCTTGCCGCACTGGCTGACTTTTTTGAGGTGTCCATCGATGCACTGATTGGCCACACCGTGGGCAAGGTACAGTTAAAGGAAAGAACTGCTGCCATAACAGAATTATCCCTGGCCGGTGAAGATGAGAAGGCCATCGAGCAGGCAGAAGAATTGCTCCGCAGATATCCAAACGAGTACGATGTGGCAGCGTGTGCCTCCGATGCATATTATACCGCTTATATCCACAACCGTAACAAGGAATACATCCATCGCTGCATGGAATTAATCCACAGAAAATATGCCTTGTCCAAGGATAACTCCGGCAAGAAATGGTTTGAAATGCAGCGGGAGCTTGCCAACTGCCAGGAGCTTCTCGGGGAATGGAAATCCGCCAAGGATTATTACGAGGAAAGCAACGTGGCCGGTTTAAATGATGCCAACATCGCCCGTTGTCTGGCAAGAATGGAAGAAAACGATGCAGCCGTAGACCAATTCTCCTCTGCCATTGAAAACAAGGTATTCACTCTGGTTTCCGACCTGATGCAGCTTTCTAATCTCTGGGTAGAAAAAGAGGACACCGCAAAAGCAGTCGCCACCTATCAGGCAGCCCTTGCTGTTTTGGAAAGCTTTAACGCTCAAATGGATTTGAAAACGATGAAACTCTCCTGTCACCTTGCCCTTGCTTTCATGGAAAACGAAGAAGAAAATTTGGAAGCCGCCAAAGAGCAAATCCGTCTGGCAGTGCGCACAGAGATGGGTAAGGATGTTTCAGAAAACAGCAATACTGTAACCTTCTTACAGGCAGAAAAACCTCATCAGCTTATTCACACCGCATTTGAAGGCAGCCAGGTTGTACAGCTGCTTACTGCAACAGGCGAGGAAGAACTGCTGGCTGTGGCAAAGAAAGAACTGGGCAACTAAAATTAACGCCGCACAAAACAATTAAAACATATATTGTCCCCAACAAAAAAGGAACCATCTTCGTTCACTCCCGAACATGGTTCCTTTACTATTTCACTATTCCTTTTAAATCATCCCTATCTGCTTCAGCACAAAAATCCACAGGAACATGGAAAGAATGGCAAGCGCCGAAGTGAATACCACCAGGCCTGCCGCCAGCTCGCCGTCGCCGTCCATCTGCTGTGCCATCGGGAAGGAGGACACCGCCGTTGGTGCACCGGACATAATGAGAAGCGGAATTAACAGCTCATTACGGAAGCCCAGTAAAATACCGGCAGATACCATAATGAGCGGGCTGAATACCAGTCTTCCCAGCACGCCGATGGTAAGCTGCTTTTTGTATTCCTTTACCTTGGATACGGTGAAGGAGCCGCCCAACGCCACTAAGGATAACGGAGTAGCCACGCCGCCAAGGTCATTGACGGACTTTTGCACTGCACTTGGCAGGGTAAAATCCAGTAAGTTAAATGCAATACCGAGTAAAGATGCAATAATCAACGGATTGGTGGCAATACCCTTTGCCATCTTTTTGATGCTCGGCTTGCCGCCGCGGAAGCTCTCTAAGCTTACCACCGCAAGAATATTAAATAACGGCACGGTAAAACCTACCAAAATTGAGGTTGGGCCCACCTTTTCCGTTCCGCACAAAGAAAGTGCCAGCGGAAGTCCGAACAGCGCAAAATTACTGCGGAACATTGCCTGGATGAGAACACCCCTGCGTGGATTTTCTTTTTCCAGCCGCGGAATTAAAATCATCAGCAAAATAAACTGTGCCGTAACGCCCAGATAAGCAGTTGCCAAAAGCTTTCCGTTAAATGCCGCTGCCAGATTGGTGGTTGCAATGTTGTTAAACAAATAAATCGGCAGGAACACTTTAAAGCAAAGCTTGTTCATGACGTTTAGGGACGGAGTATCCACCATGCGGATGCGCCGCAAAAAGTAACCCAGTAAAATACATAAAAAAATCGGTAAAACTACGTTAAAAGAAAGAATCAAATTGTCCATTACGCATTAAAACCCCTGTTATAATCCTGTGCATTCAAATAAGTTTCGTTTAAGGTTCCCTTGCCGTAGGTAAGACCGGCGTACACCTGCTGCACGTTCTGCATCACCGGGCCGGAGGTATCCTGGTCTTTGATGCCGTCAAAGCCTGCACGGAGCTTTTCGATTACCAGCTCCACATCATTTAAGCTGTCCCGGCGGCCGGTTACTCTTGCCTTCACCAGCATTTTATTTACATAAATATATAAACTCATGAGGCGGAAGGAAATCGGCTGGGAGAAATCCAATGCACTCATCAGTTCATTTACAAACTTCACTGCATGGGATAAATCTTCCTGATACTGCTTTTCATTGCCTGCATTTTTAGCCATTCTGGCATTCTTCACATCATCTAAAATAATATCGTACATAATTACCACAAGCTCGCATGGGGACGCCTGGGAAACCCGGTAGGTATAAGTCTGGATTTGTTCCTGTGTCATACGCTTCTCCTTTTTTGCACAACAAGGAGAACTGCAGCTTTCTACAATTCTCCTTGATTAAATACTATGTTATTAGCCCTGTAATAAGTTCAGGATGTTTTGTGGTCTTTCATTTGCCTGGGCAAGCATGGAAGTAGCTGCCTGGGTCAGTACCTGGTACTGGGTATAGGTAGCCATTTCTCCTGCCATGTCGGTATCTTCGATACGGGACAGAGCCTCGGTTAAGTTCTCGGCGGAAACATCCAGGCTGTTGATGGCATGCTCTAAACGGTTCTGGTACGCACCAAGCTTTGCACGGACGGTGGAAACCTCGTTGATGGCATCGTTGAACAGGGTAATGGCCTCCATAGCGCCTTCCTGGGTTCCGATGTTGGCATCTTCGATATTTAAAGTGGTTACGTCCACTCTCGGGATACGCACTTCCATGGTCTGGCCTTCGTTGGCACCAATCTGTAAGGTCATCGGGCCTGCATCCAGCACGGTTACGGTAACGTCTTTATTTACGGCACCGCCGGCTACCTTAAATACCATTTCGAAATCGTCACGGTCTCTTACGGTTACGTAGTCGCCGTCGATGGTAACGGTGGAAGTATTGGTGAAACCGCCTTCGTCACTGCGGTCCAATTCTACGGTACAGTCTGCACCCTGGGCATACTCGCCGGAGGCAGAAATACC
>JAZNXI010000126.1:0-4244 GCA_045593825.1 Lachnospiraceae bacterium | reverse complement strand
TGCATGCTGACCGGTAGCAATTGCTTCGTTCATGGCATGCTTTTCATGGTCGGCATACTTGAATGCTCTGAATTTTTCTTTGGCAGCCGCATCAGAAGAAACTGCGGTTTCTACTGCCACTGCTGCTGCAACCGGAGCTGCTGGTGCCGCTGCCGGAATCTCACCAAGACCCTGCTTTAAGCAAACGTCTAACTGGGAAATAATTTCTGTATATTCTTCGGTGCCTTCGTCGCCGGTAGTAGAAATATTGGAAAGATAATTTTCCAATGCATCCAGGCCCTTAAACAGAAGGTCAACGATAGTTGCTGTTACGGACATTTTTCCATTTCTGATTTCAGAAAAGATATTTTCCATGTTGTGGGTTAAATTCTGCATTCTCTTATAACCCATGGTACCGGACATACCCTTTAATGTATGCGCCGCACGGAAAATCTCGTTAATGGTGTTTTCGTTTTCCGGTTCCTTTTCCAGAATCAGAAGCTGCTCATTCAAACTCTGTAAATGTTCTTTGGTTTCATCGATGAAAATTTCAAGATACTGGCTTACATCCATTCTACTGTACCCCCACATTCTTTGTTATTTCTTCTGCTATCTGGCCGAGAGGAAGAACCACATCCGTAAGTCCCGCCTCATATACTACCTTTGGCATGCCGTATACTGTAGAAGTTGCTTCATCCTGACCGATAACATAAATATTAGACGCTTCGTTTAACTGACGGATTCCCATGGTGCCGTCACCACCCATACCTGTAAGAACTACACAGGTAATATCATCAAATACTAAGTTAGCAAGGGATTCCATCATGATATCTGCACAAGGCTTTAAACCATTTCTGGCAGGCTCTGTTGTATTGATATCAATTACGTATTCGCTTCCCTTTTTTACCACGCGCATCTGACTGCCACCCTTGGCAAGATACACGGTTCCTTTTTCTAAGCGTTCGCCTCCCGTTGCTTCTACTACCTTTACTTCGCTCAGCTCATTTAATCGCGCCGCCAGGGACTTGGTAAATCCCTCGGACATATGCTGGACAATAAGTATCGGTGCATTGATGTTTTTAGGCAGTTTGCAGATAACCTGCTGCAGCGCCTTTGGACCGCCTGTGGAAGAAGCAATAGCAACAAGCCGTTTTGCATTGGCCCCGGTAACCGTTTTATGCGGCTTTCTTGGAGCAAATGTATTGGAAAGAATTGCTCTTGGATTCATTGGAGAAACAACACTGCCGGAAGGAGCCTTCGGTACAGGTGATGCAGGTGCAACAGGTACAGGCTTTCTCGAAGGTGCAGCTTCTTCTTTTTTTACTTCCACCTTTGGTGTACTCTTTAGTAAATCGATTGCTCTGTCTTCTGCAAGAGATGTAGCATATTGCAGACACTGTAACAATTTACCCTTGAAAGCATCGCTCATGGCATCAACAAAGCTGTCAGGTTTTGTTACATAGTCAAAAGCTCCGAGTTCCAAGGCACGGATTGTTTCTGCCGCACCGTCTTTTGCAAGAGTACTTACGATGATGATTTTCTGTTTAATCTTCTGCTTTTCCAATGCCTCTAAAAATTCGATACCGTTCATCTTAGGCATATTGATGTCAAGAACTACTGCATCATATTTTTTAGTATTTCTTGTTACCAAATCGAATGCTTCCAAGCCATTGGTAGCTACATCCGTCACATCAAACCGTTCATCTGACTTAATTATATCAGACTCAACCCTTCTCATAAGTGCAGAGTCATCAACAATCAAAATGTTTTTCTTCTCCATAATAATTCCTCCTGCTGTTATTTCAACCGAAAATACTGTTTTCCTAATGCTCCCATTATTTTAAATCAGATTCTCTCTTACGTTTATCCCGTTCTTCTTTGAAAATATATGTAATAATCTGTTCCTGTTCCGAAGGAGAGATTTCAACAAACACAACCCGGTTGTCATATGTAATAGGGTCTCTGTTCGGAATCCTTTTACAGGATAAAATCTTTCCAAACAAATAAGGTATTCTTTTTCTTATAGCCTCCGGCAAAGCAGGCTGCAATAAACAAACATCGCCTTCCTCCTGCGGAATTGCGGAATTAAACCTCATACCGCCTCCGCTGATATCAAGAACTACCGCCTTTTGAAATTCCATCTCCTGATTTTCAAGTTTTTTCTCGACAGCCAGCTTCTGTTCCAAAGAAAGACAACGTTTTTTCTCTTTATATAACTCTCTTTGAACATCAGACAAAACGCTATAGTTCATTGACATTATGCAATTCATCCGGTAATATTGCCGGCGCTGGTATTTTTCCAGTGCAGATACAAATTTTACATCTGCGGTTGCAATATTATTGGATGTTTTTGTTCTTTTAACAATTTTACCCCGGCAACGATATAATCCACCTTTTGTTACAAACTGCAGGTCGTATATATCATCCACTCTAAGCGGAACCAAATGTCCTTTAAAAGTCGGAATAGCAATTACCGCAACATTGGTGTCAAGCCATTGTAAAAACTGACTAACATACACTTCCGGTTCATATACATCCTCAGATAATAACCGTTTGTTCTCTGAACGGATTTCAATTTTACATCCAATTTGGATTACTTCATTTGCCATTAGTAATTCTCATCCTTTGAATTGCTTATTTTTTTGACATTCTGTTTCGGATCAAGTTGGAGAATAATTGAAACATTCCCCGTTTATCCGATATTTCCTCTGTTTCCAGTTCCAAAAGCTTTTCGGCAATCTGCTTAATTGCTTTGGAAGACGGTGCATCAGGATTAATCACGGATACCGGCTTCTGGCGCATTACCGCCTTGGAAATCTGTTCATCCATAGGCACCGGACCGAGATATGTAATCGGAATATTTAAAAACTTTTCGGAAACCACACTCATTTTTTCGTATACATTCTGACCCTCCGCATCATTTTTAACACGGTTGGAAATCATTTTAATGGATGTGTGTTCCTTCACAAATTCTTCTTTTCTGTTTAATGCCTTTAACAAAGCATATGCATCGGTAATCGATGTTGGCTCCGGTGTTGCTACCAAAAGCACTTCTGTACTTGCAAGCACAAACTCCAGTACACTGTCGGAAATACCGGCACCGGTATCTACGATAATTACATCTGCATATTTATCTAAGGCAATCAGACGACTGGTTAAAAACATAACCTGTTCCCGATTCATGGAAGCGAGCTCCTGAATTCCGGAGCCTCCGGAAATAAAGCTGATGCCCTCTTCTCCCTGGGTAATTATATCTGCCAGGTCCTTGCCTCGGAACATCATGTCGGCAAGGTTGTACTGCGGACGTACCCCAAGCATTACTTCAATATTTGCAAGACCAAAGTCTGCATCAAATACAACAACCCGTTTTCCCATACGGGTCAACTGAATTGCCAGATTTATAGAGATGCTGGTTTTACCAACGCCTCCTTTACCACTGGTGACAGTAATTACTCTCGCCTTTGGTTTGGATTCGGACTGTTGCATCATTTTTCTGAGTTGTTCTGCCTGATCCATTACTGACCACCTCCCAACAGCTGCTTTGCTACTGCCTGAGGATTGATTTTAGAAATATCATCCGGCACACTCTGACCAAAGGTTGTGTATGACAAAGGGGCTCCGGTAAGCATTTTGATATTGAAAATGTTACCGATGCCTGCTGTTTCATCCAACTTTGTAAATATCAGATTATATTTTGCAATAGAGGAATAGGTTTCTGTAATTTTAACCAAATCCCTATATTTTGTTGTGGCACTAAGCACAAGATAAATTTCACGGCATTCTTCCGGAACAGCCAGAAGAAGCTTTTCAATATCATCCCTCTGCTCTCTGTTTTTATGGGAACGGCCTGCCGTATCAATTAATACAATATCGTAGTCCTTATATTCTTCCACCGCATCTTTAATTTCTGCTTCAGAATAGATAACACGAAGCGGAATCCCAAGAATGGATGCATAAGAACGCAATTGGTCTACAGCGGCAATACGATAAGTATCCGCGGTAAACAATGCTACCTTAGCCTTTTTGCTGAGCTTTAAATTAGAAGCCAGCTTTGCTATGGTTGTAGTTTTACCAACACCGGTCGGACCGATAAAGAAAACATATTTTGTCTTGCCGGTTTCAAAGGAAAGCTCCTTTGTTTCACCCAGTTTAAGCACCAGTTTCTGGTAAATGGTAGATAAAATATTATCTACCGTAGCATCCGGTTTTAAGGACTGCTCAATTTCTGCAATCACCTTATTGGCGTATACTTCTTCCACTTCATT
>JAZNXI010000125.1:0-2475 GCA_045593825.1 Lachnospiraceae bacterium | reverse complement strand
AGGAATTTCTATCAGGGAAAAATTTGATGTGGATTGTCCGCCGAATTGGTATTTATCATATTGTAATAGAAATTACTTTATTTATAGTAAATCAGACAAACAAATAAATGTACTTGAGATGTATGATAATCGACAAGATTTTATGAATGAATTGTTTGGAATAGAGATGCGAAGTTTCGAGTCGATCAGTTTTTGGGGAGACTGATAAGAAGAATTTCTAAGGATGAAAGAAAGTCCATAAAATGTGGGCTTTCTTATTTTTTTATAAACTTTCCCTTGCATTTTAAAAATGGATGGTGTATAGTGACGGCGTTGTGTGCAATACATTGGGGAGAGTGGAGAAACAATGGCAAAGTATTTAGTAATTGTGGAATCACCTGCAAAAGTGAAGACAATCCAGAAGTTCTTGGGAGCCAATTATACCGTTTGTGCAAGTAACGGTCATGTGCGTGATTTACCCAAGAGTTCACTGGGAATTGACGTAGAAAATGATTATGAACCGAAATATATTACCATTCGTGGTAAGGGTGACCTTTTGGCAAAACTGCGTAAGGAAGTAAAAAAAGCAGAGAAGATTTATCTTGCAACTGACCCTGACCGCGAAGGAGAGGCTATTTCTTATCATTTGTACCAGGCATTGAAACTGGAAGACAAGAAGGTATACCGTATTACTTTTAATGAGATTACTAAGAATGCGGTAAAAGAATCTCTTAAGAATGCCCGCGAGATTGATATGAATCTTGTAGATGCGCAGCAGGCAAGAAGATGTCTGGACCGTATGGTGGGATACCGTATTTCACCGGTGCTCTGGGCAAAAGTAAAAAGAGGCTTAAGTGCCGGCCGTGTGCAGTCTGTAGCGATGCGTATTATCTGCGACAGGGAAGAGGAAATCAACGGCTTTATCCCGCAGGAATACTGGACTTTGGAAGCACAGCTTAACGTAAAGGGCGAGAAGAAGTCATTTACGGCTAAATATACAGGTAATGAAGAGAAGAAAGAACTTAGCAGCAAGGAAGAAGTGGATAAGGTTGTTTCGCAGCTTGCGGATGACGGTTTTGTGGTAAAGGATGTCAAAAAGGGCACCCGTTCTAAAAAAGCACCGCTTCCGTTTACCACATCGACTTTGCAGCAGGAAGCCAGCAAAGCACTTAATTTTTCCACACAGAAGACCATGCGTCTTGCCCAGCAGTTATATGAAGGCGTGGATATTAAGGGCAGCGGTCTTGTGGGTATTATCACCTATCTTCGTACGGATTCCACACGTGTATCCGATGAAGCGGAGGCGATGGCAAGGGAATATATTGCATCGCAGTATGGCGAGAAATATCTTGCAGAAAGTATAAATGAAAAGAAAAACGAAAAGAAAATCCAGGATGCGCATGAAGCCATCCGTCCGACTGATATCAGCAGAACTCCGGCGCTTATTAAGGATTCCCTTTCCCGTGACCAGTTCCGTTTGTACCAGTTAATTTGGAAACGTTTTGCGGCAAGCCGTATGGCTGCAGCCGAATATGAGACACTTTCTGTAAAAATTGAGAATAACGGACATAAATTCTCGGCCGCAACAAGTAAGGTTGCTTTTGAAGGTTTTATGAGTGTCTATGTGGAAAATGAGGAAGAAAAAGCAACATCGGATGCTGTGTTAAAGCAGGTGGAGACCGGCAGTGTATTAGAACTTGACAGTTTGGAACCAAAGCAGCATTTTACCCAGCCGCAGCCGCATTATACAGAGGCTTCATTGGTGCGCGCATTGGAAGAACTCGGCATCGGACGTCCAAGTACCTATGCGCCGACCATTACGACACTTTTGGCAAGACGTTATGTTGTAAAAGAGAATAAGAATTTATATGTAACCGAACTTGGTGAGGTGGTTAACCAGATTATGAAAGAAGCATTCCCGACAATCGTGGATGTTGATTTTACGGCAACCATGGAAACCCTTTTGGATGGTGTTGGCTCCGGTGATGTGGCTTGGAAGACGGTTATTTCCAATTTCTATCCGGATTTAGACGAGGCAGTAAAAACAGCTGAAAAAGAGCTGGAAAAAATTGATATCCGTGATGAGGTGTCTGAAGAGGTATGTGAGCAGTGCGGTAAGCCCATGCTTATTAAATATGGTCCTCACGGACGTTTCCTTGCCTGCAGCGGATTTCCGGATTGCAGAAGTACCATGCCTTATTTCGAGAAAATCGGCGTAGAATGCCCGCAGTGCGGAAAAGATATCGTACTCAAGAAATCGAAAAAAGGCAGAAAGTATTTTGGTTGTATCAACAATCCGGAATGTGATTTCATGGTATGGCAGAAGCCTTCAGAGGTTAAGTGTGAAAAATGCGGTGCCATTATGCTCGAAAAGGGAAGCAAATTGGTTTGTTCAGATGATAATTGCGGACATGTGGTTGCAAAATAAGAAAAAGATTCTAGAAAGAGGATAAGATGAGTAGCGTACAGCTTTTAGATAAAACCAGAAAAATCGGA
>JAZNXI010000124.1:0-14834 GCA_045593825.1 Lachnospiraceae bacterium | reverse complement strand
CTTCATACCTGTGAGTATTTAGAAAAGAACGGTTGTGAAGTTACTTACCTTGACGTGGATGAAAACGGTGTAGTGGATTTAGAGCAGTTAAAGAAGTCTATTAAGCCGACTACTGTTTTGATTTCCGTAATGTATGCCAATAACGAAATCGGTACTTTGCAGCCAATTAAGGAAATCGGACAGATTGCTAAGGAACACGGTGTGCTGTTCCATACCGACGCTGTACAGGCATTTGGTCAGCTCCCAATTGACGTTGTAGCAGAAAATATCGATATGTTAAGTGCCAGCGGCCATAAGTTAAACGGTCCAAAGGGTATCGGTTTCTTATATATCCGCAAGGGACTGAAGCTCCGTTCTTTAATCCACGGCGGCGGACAGGAAAGAAAGCGCCGTGCAGGTACAGAAAATGTGCCGGGTATCGTTGGTTTCGGAAAAGCGGTAGAACTTGCTGTGGCAGGCATGGAAGAAAAAATTAAGAAGGAAACCGAACTTCGTGATTACATGATTGATCGCGTATTAGCTGAAATCCCTTATGTGCGTTTAAATGGTCACAGAACTTTAAGACTTCCAAACAATGCAAATTTCAGCTTCCAGTTCATTGAGGGCGAATCCTTGTTAATTATGCTTGACATGAAGGGTATCTGTGCATCCAGTGGTTCTGCATGTACGTCCGGTTCCTTAGACCCGTCCCATGTACTGCTTGCCATTGGACTTCCTCATGAAATTGCCCATGGTTCTTTAAGACTTACTCTTTCTGAGGAGACAACTAAGGAAGAAATCGATTTTACCATCGAGCAGTTAAAGGCAATCGTAGCAAATTTGAGAAACATGTCCCCGCTGTATGAGGACTTTGTAAAGAAACAGAATAAGAAGAAATAAGAAGGAGAGATTTATAATGTATACAGAAAAGGTAATGGATCATTTTACAAATCCAAGAAATGTAGGAGAAATTGAAAATGCCAGCGGTGTAGGTACTGTCGGTAACGCAAAGTGCGGCGATATTATGAGAATTTATCTTGATATCGACGACAACCAGATTATTCAGGATGTTAAGTTTAAGACTTTCGGCTGCGGCGCTGCAGTGGCAACCAGCAGTATGGCAACCGAACTTGTAAAGGGTAAGTCTATTTACGAAGCTTTACAGGTTACTAATAAGGCAGTTATGGAAGCGTTGGACGGACTTCCACCGGTAAAGGTACATTGCTCCCTGCTTGCGGAAGAAGCAATTCATGCGGCTCTTTGGGACTACGCAGAAAAGCATGGCATCAAGATTGAAGGCTTAGAAAAGCCAAAGAGCGACATCCACGAGGATGAAGAGGAAGAAGCAGAAGAGTACTAGAAAGGACGAGCTGGTATGGCAAAAATTGTAGTTGGACTTTCCGGTGGTGTGGATTCTTCGGTGGCGGCATATCTGTTAAAGGAGGCCGGTCACGAGGTCATTGGTGTTACCATGCAAATATGGCAGGAAGAGGATAATGAAACCCAGGAAGAAAACGGCGGTTGCTGTGGGCTTTCTGCGGTGGAGGATGCCAGACGTGTGGCATCCATGCTTGGAATCCCATATTATGTAATGAATTTCCGCTCGGAGTTTAAAGAAGCGGTTATCGATTATTTTGTGGCGGAGTATGAGGCCGGCAGAACGCCGAATCCATGTATTGCCTGCAACCGCTATGTAAAGTGGGAGTCCTTGTATCATCGGGCAAAAGAAATCGGTGCCGACGGCATTGCTACCGGGCATTACTCCAGAATTGTGCAGCTGTCAAACGGTCGTTATGCTTTGCAAAAATCCATTACGGATGCCAAGGACCAGACATATGCTCTTTATAATTTAACTCAGGACCAGCTGGCACATACCATGATGCCGGTGGGAGCTTATTCCAAGGATGAAATTCGTGCCATTGCAGAGAAAATAGGTTTACTTGTGGCAAACAAACCGGATAGCCAGGATATTTGTTTTGTGCCGGACGGCGATTATGCGGGATTTATCAAAGACTACAGTGGTAGAACATTCCATAAGGGTAACTTTGTGAATACTGCAGGAGAAGTTCTTGGCCCGCATGAGGGTATCATAAATTATACAGTCGGTCAAAGAAAGGGGCTTGGCATTGCCCTCGGCTCCCGTATGTTTGTAAAGGAAATCCGTCCGGAAACCAATGAGGTGGTTCTGGCTTCCAACGATGAGCTGTTTTCCAATGTGCTCTATGCGGACAGACTTAATTTTATGTCCATCGAAACGGTTGCCGAACCGATGGAAGTATGGGCTAAAATCCGCTACAACCATAAGGGCGCCAAGGCGGTCATTGAGCTGGTAGGCGAGGATAAATTAAAGGTTACCTTTGAAGAACCGCAGCGTGCCATTACCCCGGGTCAGGCCGTAGTGCTGTATGATGGTGATATCGTGGTAGGAGGCGGAACTATCATTCATGATTACGAAAAAAACGCGTAGCGTGTTTTTTGTAATAGGGGCTGGGGAGGTTAATAGTTTACAATAGGAGAAGAATATCATGTATGATTATTTAATAGTCGGTGCCGGTTTATTCGGCGCCGTATTCGCCCATGAGGCACATAAAGCAGGCAAAAAGGTGCTTGTTATCGACAAGCGCCCACAGATTGCCGGAAATATTTATACCGAGGAAGTAGAGGGCATTAATGTGCACAAGTACGGTGCCCACATTTTCCATACCTCTAACAAGAAGGTTTGGGATTATGTGCAGCAGTTCGCGGAGTTTAACCGTTACACTAATTCCCCGGTGGCGCGTTACAAGGACGAGCTTTACAATCTGCCGTTTAACATGAATACTTTCAGCAAGATGTGGCCGGACGTAAAAACACCGGAACAGGCAAAGGCGAAAATTGAAGCGCAGAAAGCGGAAGCAGGCATCACTGAGCCTAAAAATTTGGAAGAACAGGGTATCAGTCTGATTGGCCGTGATATTTATGAAAAGCTGGTAAAGGGCTACACTGAGAAGCAGTGGGGCAGAAGGGCAACCGAGCTTCCAAGCTTTATTATCAAGCGTCTTCCGGTTCGTTTTGTGTATGATAATAATTACTTCAACGACCTGTATCAGGGGATTCCGGTAGGTGGTTACACCAAGATGGTAGAAAATATGTTAGAGGGCGTGGAAGTACGCTTAAATACTGACTTTTTTACAAATAAGGAAGAATTATTGGCATCCGCCGACAAGGTGGTGTTCACCGGTATGCTGGACGAATACTTTGATTTCTGTTACGGTGAGTTGGAATACCGCAGTCTACGCTTTGAAACCGAGCTTCTTGACGAGGAAAACTACCAGGGCAATGCAGTAGTAAACTACACCGAATATGAGGTGCCTTACACCAGAATCATTGAGCATAAGCATTTTGAGTTTGGCTGCCAGAACGGTAACTACAATCCAAAGACCGTGATTACCAGAGAATATCCGGCCACCTGGAAGAAGGGCGATGAGCCTTACTATCCGATGAATGACGAAAAGAACAATGCCCTGTTTGCCAAGTATAAAGAACTGGCTGATAAGCAGGATAAGGTAATTTTCGGCGGCAGACTTGGTATGTACAAGTATTTCGATATGCATCAGGTGATAGAGGTTGCATTGGAGTGTGCGCAGAAAGAATTGAATTTGTAGAATTTTAATGCCTAACGGTTGTTATCTAACTAAAAATTTAGAGGTGATATATTTCATGTGTCCGACCTCTCAAACGATAGTTGTATGGTCAGAACGGACAAACATTTTTGTTTGCTCCGAGCTGAACATGCAACTGTCGGAGGAGGCAGGCGAACACGGAATATATCACCTCTAAATTTTATTTTAAATAATGACGTAGGCATTAAAAAGCTACAAATTCAGCTTTCCTGTTCTTGTACACGTAATAGCCCGGTACGTTAAGTGACTTCAGTAGTTCCTCCGTTTTTGCAAACTCCGTTGCAATTTTATCCGGCGAATGTCCGTCGGAACCGATGGTAAGCAGTTTTCCGCCAAGTTCCAAGTAGCGTTTTAAAACATTTAGCTTTGGATGGAAGCATGGTAAACCTTTGATAAGGCCTGCTGTGTTAATTTCCAAGGCTTTGTTTTTTTGAATGAGGAGTTTGAAAATCTCATCGATAACTTCTTTATAGTCTTTAAAAAGATAATCCTTGTCGCCACAAAACGGTGGAAAGTAACGTATTAAGTAATCCAGATGGCCCAGGGAATCAAAGTTATCATATTCCTTAATGGAAGTCAGCATATCATTAAAATACTTAACGAGGATATCTTTTGCGGCGCGTCCTTGCCAGTAGCTTTCATAATATGGGTCATCGTTGTCCAAAAGATGCACGGAACCTAAAACGAAATCAAAGGAATGTTCACTTAACAACTGTTGCATTTTCGCATTTAAATCTTCCCTGCCTGGACGGAGGCCCAGTTCAATGCCGATTCCAAGGTAGAGCTTGTCAGCATAAGCCTCTTTGAGAGGTATGAGAGCATCAAAGTAGTCTTTTGTATTAAACTCAAACAGTGGTTCTTCTTTGGAAGTACCCGGGTAGTCTAAATCCATGTGGTCGGTGAGGGTAAGCTGGGTTAAGCCCGCCTCAATGGCGCCCTGTATCATGGATTCCGGCGTTGCTTCAGAGTCAGTGGAAAAATTGCTGTGGGTGTGTTGGTCTGCAAGTATCATAGTTATTCCTCCAGAAGTGTTAAAGCGGAAATATCCGGTGTGGCTATCATGGAATAATTGGTGTAGTACACCACAAATCCCGGTTTGCCGCCGGCAGGTTTTTTTACGTGCTTCTTTTCGATGTAGTCAATTTCTACCTTTTCTCCATCGCGGCCTTTGGAATAGTAAGCAGCCAGTGCGGCAGCTTCTTCAAATACCCGGTCAGGCAGGTCTTCTGTGGCAACGCCCCCTGTTTTTAAAATTACGTGGGAGCCCGGAATGCCTTTGGCATGGAACCACCAGTCGGCACCTGTAGCAAACTGGAAAGTCAGCTCATCATTTTGCAGGTTGTTTTTGCCTACATATAAGTGGTATCCGTCGGAAGATAAGTAGTGCAAAGGCGTATTCTTTAATTTTACCTTCTGAGGCTTTTTCTTGCTGTTTTTATCAATATGACGACGTAGATAACCGCTTTCGATAAGCTCTTCCTTGATGGCGTTCAAATCGTCCTCGGTAAGTGCTAAGTCAAGGGAAAGACGCACACTTTCCATGTAGTCCAAGGCTTCCTTTGTTTCTTTGATGTAGACGGAAAGAGCCTCATGGGTACGCTTTAACTTATTATATTTTTCAAAATATTTTTTTGCATTCTCCATTGGAGTAAGGGTTTCGTCCAGGGGAATGGTGATTTCTTCGTTAGTGTAGTAATTTAATGCCTGCATGGACTTAGAACCCGGTTCTACACCGTATCCATAGGCGGTGATAAGTTCGCCGTAAACCTTGTAGTTTTCTCGCTTTTCGGTGTCCTTTAATTGCTTGGTTTGCAAATCATATTTTTTGGATTCACGTTCGATAGCAGTATTTACAATACGGCGCAGATCCGCAGATTTCTGGCGGATGCGGGTAATTTGGTTTTTCTTGGCGTAGTAATCTTCAAGTACAGTGGAAATACTGTCATACTGCCTGATTTCCATTCCTTCCTGTGGATGGTCTGCATAGCAGGAGAGTGGAACGGCAGAAAATTCCACCGGAGCATCGTCCTGAAAAACAATGCAAGGAGAAAACTCGCCGGCTTTGATGCTGTCGGTAAAGCGTTCTAATACTTTAAATAAATGTATGCCAAAATCCTCGGAAAGGGTGTTGGCAGGCAGTTCGGAGGAAAGTCCGGCACGGTGGCAAAGCTCCTCTGCCATAACCGGGCTGATGCCGGTAAGACCGGTATAAAGTGCCTTTGCAAGAGGCATTGGCTTGTCCAGCACAAATTGTTTTAATTCATCTAAAGTTAATGTCAGTGGATTTGCTTTTTCCACGGTTTGCGGAATGAAGTAGCTGCGTCCCGGTAAAACCTCGCGGACGGAGCTGACAAAGCCGGAAATGTGCTTGATACTGTCAACAATAACGTAGTTTTCATCACACAGGATAATGTTACTGTGCTTGCCCATGATTTCGATAATCAGATGCTTTACTGTTAAGTCGCCCAGTTCATCCAGATGCTCAATTTTGATATCCAGGCTTCGTTCTAATCCGGGCTGGGTAATGGATACAATACGGGCGCTGTTAAAGTGCTTCCGGAGCAGCATGCAGAAGTTTGGCGCGGTCAGCGGGTTTGGCTTGGTGTTTTCGGTAAGATACACCAGCGGAAGAGATGCGTCTGCGGATAAAAATAATTTGTATACGTCGTACTGCTTGATGGTAAGGATAAGTTCGTCTTTTTCCGGTTGGGCAACCTTCTGGATGCGGCCGCCGGCAAGCAGGTCGTTTAATTCTTTTGCTAAATTTGCGATGGTAATGCCGTCAAATGCCATGGTTATAGTTCCTTTATAGTTCGAATTTTTTAGTTATTATACAATGATTTTGTTTTTTGTGCAATTCTCTTTTATACTCATTCTTTCCCTTTCCTTTCCCATTCACCCATGGTATGATGAGTACAGTCAAAGGCGCCAAACGACAACTAAAAGAAATATAGAATGATAGCACAAGGAGGAAACAAGTATGAACAGAGATTTATTTATAAAGCAGATGCTTTCTAAAGCAGTAGACATGACCCCAAACGGACGTATATCCGATGAACTTTCTCCGGAGGAGTTTGCATCGGTGGCAGAACGGTTTTTTGCTGATATTTTGGAAATCAGCAAGGCGGATATTTCCGAAACAGAAGGCTACGGTGAATTCAATGAGGAAAATAAGCCGGAAAATAGAACATTACAGGAATTTTTAATCAGTGAGTTTTCACCGGAACAGGAAGGTTATTGGAAAAACTGGACCAGAATGTTTGAAACAACCATGTTGTCCAAAGGATTTTTCGATAAGTATTATGCAAAGATGATGCAGTATGCACCATTTTGTGAGGGAAGACGTTACCTGGTGAATAACAATACGTTCTTCTGCAATATGATTGTAAAAGAAGACGGCGGCATAGGTTTTCCTGATTGGAGTCGCGCCGGTGTGTGTGATTTTCTGTTAGATTTTGCTATCATGGATTTAAATAAGCCGTATCTGCTGATTCCGGAAAAACTGCATGCTTACTTAAAAAAGAATGAAATGGAAGTGGAAAACTTCCGTGAAAGATTTCTTTGTATGGCATACTATAAGGGAATTGCAACGCTGATGTGGCATGCTTCCATTGATGATGAGGAGTCTTGCCTTTCTATTATGAAATCTATTTCTGAACTGGAAGAGAGGATTCTTACAATTAAGTAGGAGAACAATTATGAAATATGAAAATGCAAAAGAAATATTGCCTGAGGCGATATTAAAAGAAGTGCAGAAATATGCCGGTGGCAAGCTGCTTTACATTCCGGTGGAAAACGAAAATAAAAGCTGGGGCGAAGCTTCCGGATACCGGCAAAAACTGTTGAAGCGGAACGTGTTGATTTCCAACCGATATAAAGCGGGAGCAACCTTGTCGGAGTTGGCGGAGGAGTACTTCTTGTCCATGGATTCTATAAAGAAGATTGTGTATGGCAAAAAAGAGAAGAATCTCCTGTTTGCGCCAACGGTGGAATCGGCAGTATGTTATGCCAATGCAGGTCTGTTAGAGGAATGGCTGACATTGTATTATCGTATTCTTCTTGATGTACAGGAAACTCCGCTTGACGGAATGATTTGTTGCGGGGTGGTAAAGGTTCCGCTTCGGTTGGTGGAAAACATGAGTATGGAAAAAAGGAAGTCTACTATAGTAGAACGTAACAAATACAGCAACACACCATTGCTTATCATCTATCAAAACGGAAGGTTTGAAACATATTGTCAGCCGGAATTATACGATAGCCTTGTCTGTGATAAAGTGAACGCGTATCCGGCGGTTTTAATGGTGCCAATGGCAGAATACAAACATTTTGAACGACATTACGGAAGATATTTTGTATCGGTAAATTAGTAAGAAAGGGAATGATTTGTTTTAATGAACCATTCCCTTTTTTAATTTTCCTAACTTTCCTGTTTCAAAACAATTCTTTTAAAACAGAATCCTTGACATTACTCCAAAGAAAGAATATACTAATTTTTATGGAATAAATAGGACAAACTGATATAGTTTCCAATATAGAAAGGAGTCTTAAACATGACAAAAATTGATATTATCTCCGGATTTTTAGGAGCAGGAAAAACTACTCTCATCAAAAAGCTGTTAGATGGCGCATTTAAGGGAGAAAAGGTAGTTTTAATTGAAAATGAGTTTGGTGAAATCGGTATCGACGGCGGTTTCTTGAAGGATGCCGGTGTGGAAATCACAGAAATGAATTCCGGCTGCATCTGCTGTTCTTTGGTTGGTGATTTCGGCAAGGCATTAAAGGAAGTGGTAGACCGATTTGCTCCGGACCGCATCATCATCGAGCCATCCGGCGTAGGCAAATTATCTGATGTTATTAAGGCAGTGCAGGACGTACAGGACGAACTGGAGGGCGCAGAACTTAATTCCTTCAGTGCAGTTGTTGATGCTTCCAAGGCAAAGATTTACATGAAGAACTTCGGCGAATTTTTCAACAACCAGGTAGAGAGCGCTAAAACCATTATTTTAAGCCGTACACAGAATGTGAAGGAAGAAAAGTTAGAGCAGGTGGTAGCTATGCTTAAGGAGCACAACGCAGACGCAGCTATCATTACTACTCCATGGGATTCTTTAGACGCTGCTCTTGTTCTTTCCGCTATGGAAAAGAAGACAAGTTTTGAAGATGAAATGTTAGAGGAAATGAAGCATCATCACCATGAGCATCACCATCATCATGAGCATGGGGAAGACTGCACCTGCGGCTGTCACGACCATGAACACCATCATGACCATGAAGAACACGAACACCACCATCACCACGAAGACGGTGAGTGCTGCTGTGGACATCACCACGACCATGAACATCATCATGAGCATGAGCATCATCATGAGCACCATGAGCACCATGAGCACAATCATGAACATGGCGAAGGCTGCACCTGTGGCTGTCATGACCACGACCATGAAGGGCATCATCACCATCATCATGCAGATGAAGTGTTTACAAGCTGGGGTAAAGAAACTCCGCACAAGTACACCAAGGAAGAAATCGAAGCAGTGCTTGTTAAGCTGGCAGAAACCAACGAGTTTGGTACCATTTTGCGTGCTAAGGGTATGGTTGATGGCGTAGACGGTCACTGGATTTACTTCGACCTTGTTCCGGGCGAATATGAAATCAGAGAAGGCCAGGCAGATTACACCGGAAAGCTTTGTGTAATCGGTACTGACTTAAAGGAAGATGCACTGGAAGAAGCATTCCATTGCTAGTTTGTCAGATAGAATCGAGGATAAATTCTCTGCCCGCATAAGCGGGCGGGCATTTTGCTATGCAAAACTGGAGGAGAATTACTATGAATGCAACACCTGTGTACCTGATTACAGGTTTTTTGGACAGTGGTAAAACCACATTTTTACGGGACACCCTGCAGGACAGTGAGTTTCTGGATGGGGATGAAAAAACGGTTCTGATTCTTTGCGAAGAGGGTGAAGAAGAGTATGATATGGACATTCTCAAGGAGAAGAATGTAACCGTACTTACCGTGGAGGAGGAAGAGGACTTAAATCCGCGCTTCCTTATGGATATCAAAAAGAATTACAAGCCGGAAAAGGTTATGATTGAGTTTAATGGCACCTGGAGTACTTCCAAGTTTTTGGAAAACGGTTTTCCAAGCGGTTGGGAGCTGGCCCAGACCATTACAACCGTAGATGCCGCCACTTTTGAAGCTTATATGAGCAATATGCGTCAGATGATGGTAGAACAGATTGGCCCGACGGAACTGGTTATTTTCAACCGTTGTACTGCGGAAACCAAGAAAAATTCCTTCCGAAAGGCGGTAAAGACCTTCAACCGCCGCGCCCAGGTAGTGTATGAGGCACTGGACGGCGAAGACGGTGTGGAGGATGAAATCGAACTTCCATATAACATCGATGCC
The DNA here is from genome assembly GCA_045593825.1 of Lachnospiraceae bacterium. Taxonomy (GTDB): domain Bacteria; phylum Bacillota; class Clostridia; order Lachnospirales; family Lachnospiraceae; genus SIG299. The sequence goes on along the minus strand of JAZNXI010000124.1, from coordinate 4,784 downwards.
CCGGTTATCGAGATTGAAGATGACGATTACGGCATTTTCTATCTGGATGCATTGGATGACCCTAAGAAATATGAGGGCAAGAAGGTACAGTTCACTGCCATGGTTTACCGCGGCAAGGAGCTTCCAAAGGGAACCTTTGTACCGGGACGTTTTGCCATGACCTGCTGTGCGGATGATATTACTTTTATCGGCTTCCTCTGCAAGGGAGAGCAGGCAAACTATTTTAAAATGCGGGAATGGGTTAAGGTTACCGCAAAGATTAAGTGTGAGTATTACAAGGAGTACGAAGGCGAGGGCCCGGTTCTTTATCTGGAAAAGATTGAACTGACCAAGAAGCCGGAGGAACACTTGCTTTACATGAATTAGTAGGAGCGTTATGAGTCAGAGTATCAGTTTAAATCTGGATAATGTAGAGAAGCTGGCAGCTATCGGTAAGGCATTGTCATCGGATGTGCGTATTGAACTCTTGAAACTTTTGTGCCATTGCAGCCTAAATGTAAATGAAATCGCAGAACGGATGCAGATTCCTCCTTCTTCTGCAGCCATGCATGTTAAGGTTTTAGAAGAGGCTGGCCTAATCCGAACAGAACTGCTTCCGGCAGTGCGCGGTTCCATGAAGGTTTGCCACAAAGCGGTAGATGAAATTCTAGTAGATGCAAATACTGCTATGGGCACAGAAAAAGTAGAAGTTATCAATATGCCAATCGGTTCCTATGTGGATTATAAGGTGGCGCCAACCTGTGGTATGGTCAGCGAAAAAGGCCCAATCGGAGAAGAAGATGAACCACGTTGTTTCTATCATCAGGACAGAGGAGCGGCACAGCTTCTGTGGTTTGGAGAGGGATATGTAGAATACCGTTTTCCAAATCATGTATTGACTTCCGCAAAAGAAACCCGTCTGGAGCTTTCCATGGAGCTTTGCTCCGAAGACCACGAGTATAATTTGGATTTTCCATCGGATATTACTGTGTGGGTAAACGATGTGGAAGCGGGAACCTGGACCTGCCCTTCTGATTTTGGCGGAAGAAGAGGTGCTTGGAATCCGGAATGGTGGCCGGACAAGAATACCCAGTATGGTTTACTAAAAACCTGGATTCTTGCGGAAAACGGAACTTTTTTGGATGAAAAAAAGTTAAGCGGCACAACAATTAAAGATTATCATTTAAATGAGTCAGGATTCATTTCTGTACGCATCGGAATTAAGGAAAACGCGGCAAATAAGGGTGGAATCAACCTGTTTGGCGATGGGTTCGGTGATTATGCCCAGGGAATCCGTATGGCAATTTATTACGAAGAAGAATAGGAACAAAAATACACCTCCGGAATATCTTGATAAAGAAGAGATACCGGAGGTTTTTTATGCCTAAAATTATTTTAGATGCCGGACATGGCGGTTATGACAATGGGGCGGCTTATAACGGCAGAAGAGAAAAAGATGACAATTTATCCCTGGCGTTGGCAGTTGGTGAGATTTTGTCGGATAGCGGAATTGAGGTGGGCTACACCAGGGTGGATGATGTGTATCAGTCCCCGGTGGACAAAGCCCGCATCGCAAATCAGCAGGATGGGGATTTTTTAGTTTCTATTCATAGGAATTCCAGCCCTATTCCAAATACTTATTCCGGTGTACAGTCCTTGATATTTAGAGAAGGCGGAATTATGGCCCAGATGGCAAACAATATCAACCAGGAAATGTCTCAGGTGGGATATCAGGATCTGGGAACGGAACTTAGAAGAAACCTGGCTATTTTACGTCGTAGTGATATGCCTGCTATTTTAGTAGAGGCAGGATTTATCAATACGGATGCGGATAATGCTTTATTTGACCAGCGCTTTACAGAAACTGCCCAAGCGATTGCAGATGGTATTATCGGAACATTGTTACAGACGGGAGAACTGGAATTTGAGCCGGATGATGACGAAGAGGAGATTTACCGTGTCCAGACAGGTTTGTTCCGTAAAAAAGAAAATGCAGATGCCATGGCAAACAATTTAAGAAGTATGGGTTTTCAGGTAGCAATTGAAATGTTTAATGACCTGTATGCCGTAAAGGTTGGTGAATCTGATGATTTGGATGATGCCCGGGAGTTGGAACAGAAGCTCCGCCGCATGGGGTATGACACCTTAATTGTATCCCGGTAGCTAAAAAATAATATTGGTCCGCAGTTTTTTACCATAAATATAAATTGCGGACCAATATTTATTTTTTATTGGTTGACGGACGAAAAAAAATAATCTATAATGAATTGGATATATGTATAAATCAAGTGTGTGAGGTACATTATGATAAAAAGTATGACCGGCTTCGGCAGATATGAGTTTGTCGGTGCCGAAAGAAAAATTACCGTGGAAATGAAGTCGGTAAACCACCGCTACAGTGAAATTTCCGTCCGCATGCCGAAAAAACTTAACATGTTTGAAACGGGCATCCGTAATGTATTAAAGCAGTACATCAGCCGTGGTAAGGTAGACATGTTCATTACCTATGAGGACGAGTCCGAGGGCAAGGCATGTGTCCGCTATAATGAGGAAATTGCGGCAGAATATCTTGGATATTTAAGAAAAATGGGAGAAACTTTCGGTTTAGAAAACGACATCCGTGTTTCCACTCTTTCCAAGTATCCGGAGGTTCTTGTACTGGAAGAGCAGGCCCAGAACGAAGAAGATATCTGGAATGACATCGAAACCGCAGTCAGAGGCTGTGCAGAAAAGTTTGTCCAGACCCGTATCGACGAAGGCAATCACTTAAAGGAAGATATTATCCAGAAGCTTTACGGCATTTTGGATATGGTTTCCAAGGTGGAAGAACGTTCTCCGCAGATTGTGGCAGAGTATCGTGAAAAGCTTACCAATAAAGTGACCGAGCTTTTAGGTGACACAAAATTAGATGAATCTGTTTTGGCAACGGAAATTACCATTTTTGCAGATAAGATTTGTGTAGATGAAGAAACCGTCCGTCTCCGTGCCCATGTAGACAACATGATTAAGACACTGGATTCCGGTGAAAACATCGGCAGAAAGTTAGACTTCATCGCACAGGAAATGAACCGTGAGGCCAACACAACCTTATCCAAGGCAAATGATATGGAATTATCCAACATTGCCATCGACTTAAAAACCGAAATCGAAAAAATCAGAGAACAGATACAAAATATTGAATAAAAAGGAGAGAAAAACATGTTACATCCATCTTACGGAGAATTAATCCAGGCATTAAACAGTGACGTAGTAGAAGGCGAACAGCCGGTAGTAAACAGCAGATATTCTGTAGTTTTAGCTACAGCAAAGAGAGCAAGACAGATTATCAACGGTTCTGAGCCTCTTTGTGACAAGGTTCCATGTAATAAGCCATTATCCATTGCCGTGGAAGAAGTTTACGAAGGCAAGGTTAAAATCGTAGGAGATGACGAGCTGGATGCATAAGAAAATAAGTACCTGCGTGGAATATGCCGTCTATTTGTTAATCCTTGTTTTTGTGCTTTTTATAGCTCCAAAATATTTGGTGGAAAAAATTCTGGTAGACGGAACTTCCATGGAATGTTCCCTTTATAACGGGGAGCAGGTGCTAATCGAAAAAATCAGCCGTTATTTTAACGGTCCGGACCGCTTTGATATTGTGGTTTTTACCAAAAACCACGGTACATACACAAAAACCTATGTCAAGCGTGTCATAGGTCTTCCGGGAGAGTCGGTGCAAATCATCGGCGACCGTATTTTTATCAATGGTAAAGAAATTGAAGAAAACTTTGGCAAAGACCCGATGGATTCGGCTGGAATTGCTTCCGAGCCAATTAAATTGGGAGAAGAGGAATATTTTGTTCTGGGCGATAACCGTAAGGTAAGCATCGACAGCCGGAACAGGGCAGTAGGTGCAGTAAGCATAGATGAGTTAGACGGTGTGGTAGTTCTTCGTGTGGCTCCGTTTTCTGCTTTTGGCAAAGTAAAATAAATCGTCAAATTTACCAGTTTTTTATTTTTTGGACGCAGGAATGTCAAAAAAATCACAAATTGCAAAAAAAGGCTTGATTATTTGGCATTCTTTAGTTAAAATATGTTATAGGTCCGTTCTTTGGTACAAAAGCGGACAAGAACAATTTCTATATTTAGGAGGATTTCAAAATGGCAGTAAAAGTTGCAATCAACGGTTTTGGTCGTATCGGTCGTCTTGCATTCAGACAGATGTTCGACGCAGAAGGATACGAGGTAGTAGCAATCAACGACTTAACAAGTCCTGCAATGCTTGCTCACTTATTAAAATATGATACAGCACAGGGTAAGTATAAGTATGCTGACACTGTAGAAGCTGGCGAAGGCTCCATCACAGTTAATGGCAAGACAATCACAATCTATGCAAAGGCTAACGCAGCTGAACTTCCATGGGCTGAGCATGATGTAGACGTAGTACTTGAGTGTACCGGTTTCTACTGCTCCAAGGAAAAGGCTTCTGCTCATATTACAGCAGGTGCTAAGAAGGTAGTTATTTCCGCTCCGGCTGGTAACGATCTTCCAACTATCGTTTACAACGTAAACCACAAGACATTAACAGCAGAAGATACTATCATCTCCGCTGCTTCCTGTACAACAAACTGCTTAGCTCCTATGGCTAAGGCTCTTAACGATTTCGCTCCAATCCAGTCCGGTATCATGACAACAGTTCATGCTTACACTGGTGACCAGATGATCCTTGACGGTCCTCACAGAAAGGGCGACTTCAGACGTGCTCGTGCAGGCGCTGCTAACATCGTTCCTAACTCCACAGGTGCTGCTAAGGCTATCGGCTTAGT
>JAZNXI010000123.1:0-3216 GCA_045593825.1 Lachnospiraceae bacterium | reverse complement strand
CAGGATGACAAACCGAGTGCTCCTCAGGATGACAGACTGGGTGTTCCTCAGGATGACAGAAGACTTTTGTCGCGAGGAAGAGTATCTTATCAGGACTGTATCCGTTCTTCATGAAGTTGTAGATGAAGAAATCGTGGAGTTCGTATGGACCTACCAAATCTTCGGTTTTCTGGGAAATCTGACCATCCGTTGGTGGTAATAATTCCGGACTTACCGGAGTATCTAAAATATCTTTTAATACTACTGCCAGCGCTGCTGTATCGTTTTCTTCAGCTTCTTCCGCAAAATAAGCTACCAGATAACGTACCAGTGTCTTTGGAATGTCTGCATTAACACCGTACATAGACATATGGTCACCGTTATAAGTAGCCCAGCCAAGTGCAAGCTCGGACAAATCGCCGGTACCGATAACCATACCGTTCACCTGATTAGCAATGTCCATCAGCACCTGGGTACGCTCCCTTGCCTGGGAATTTTCATAGGTTACGTCATGGTTGGTTTCTTCCTGACCGATATCTTCAAAGTGCTTACGCACAGAATCTGCAATATTAACTTCCCGAACCGTAGTACCAAGCTCCTTTGCCAGGGTCAGGGCATTATTGTAGGTGCGGTCTGTGGTGCCAAAACAAGGCATGGTAACGGAAGTGATACCGCTTCTTGGAATGTTTAACATGTCGAAAGCCTTGCAGGTAATTAAAAGCGCCAAAGTAGAATCTAAGCCACCGGAAATGCCGATAACTGCAGATTTACAGTTTGTATGCTGTAAACGCTTCTTCAACCCAAGGGCCTGAATCATGGTAATTTCTTCCGCACGTTCTCTGCGCTTTGTAACATCGGTTGGAACAAATGGGGACTTTTCCACAGGTCGTGTTAACTCTGTTTCCGGTTTTCCACCCTGCAGGGATGGATAACTAAAATACACCTCGGTATAATTCTCTTTTTCCTTTGCCTCAAAGCTTCCCACTCTGCGACGCTCATTGCGGAGTCTCAGCACATCAATCTCAGTAACACACAGTCCTGTCTTAAACTGACTTTCTGCTAAAATCACACCGTTTTCCCCGATGATGTTGTGTCCGGCAAACACTAAATCCGTGGTGGATTCTCCCTCTCCGGCACAGGCGAACAGGTAAGCACAAATCAGGTTAACCGACTGATGCTTTACCATATCCCTGCGGCGGGCACTTTTCCCAACCACTGCGTTGCTGGCAGACAAATTTACCAGCACGTTTGCTCCTGCCAACGCATGAAAAGAACTTGGTGGAACCGGTGCCCACAAATCCTCACATACCTCTGCCGCCAGGGTCATGCCAAGTTCTTCGCAGGTAAATAACAGATTCTGTCCAAAAGGAACTAAAAGACCGTCCACAAAAGCATCCACGGTTTCTGCCTGACCTGCCTGAAAATACCGGCCCTCCTGAAACTCTCCGTAATTCGGAATATATTTCTTAGGCACAAGCCCCAGAAGCTCACCGTTCTGAATAGCGGCTGCCACATTGTAAAGCTTGTCTTTTATCTGCAGCGGAAGACCTACGAACATGAACACATCCTTGCCCTCGGTTGCTTCTGCAATTTTCCACATGGTCTGCTTTGCCGCATCCAGCAAAGTATCCTGCAAAAACAAATCACCACAGGTGTAACCGGTGATGCTAAGTTCGGGAAATACCAGAACCTTTACGCCTAAGCTCTCTGCTTCGTCGATTAATTGTATAGTTTGTTCGCCGTTCCAGATGCAGTCTGCCACCTTTACCTCCGGTGTTGCCGCTGCCACTTTGATGAATCCGTGTTTCATATTTGTATCCTCCTTGCTTCTTTGAGGTTGTCTGCATACAGTTATATTAATTATAAACAAATCCGGCAGAAATTACAACAGTTTGTGATTCCCCACCGGAGGTTTCTTATTTACTGAATTCTGGAAGTTTGATATAATATAGTTTATCAATTTTGAAGTTCTGGAGATAGTTATGCTGGCAAAAAACAAAAGCGGTTGGAAGCTAATTGAATATATTGATATTGAAGAAGACGACATTGAACAGTACCATAATGTCACGGGAGCATATGCAATTCTAAAAATCGCTGATAAGTATGTTATTGGGTATAATGTTTGGAGAAAACAATGGGAATTTCCTGCAGGAGGAATCGATGAGGGTGAAACTGCAAGAGAAGCGGCAATTCGAGAATTGTATGAAGAAACACATCAAAAGAATGAGATGCTGGAATTCAAAGGTTTGTTTAAAGTTGAGGACGCAAAAGGAAATATAAAGCATCAAGCAATATTTGTTTGTCATCAGGAAGAACTACTTCCGTTTGAACACAATATCAATGACGAGATGAACGAAATAAAATTATGGGATATGAAAGAAGATATTGGATATGTCGATGAATGTGATGTTAAAATAGTCCAAATGGTGTGTCAACGATAGCGACAAATTTGAAGTTTTGGAAAGCTTTTTGGCCTATTTCAAGCATCGTTGGGTATATACAGGAAAACTTTCTTCAAATACCCTCCAAGATGGCGGATTTTGAGAGATTTGGCAGGATGATGGGTATATGCACAAAAAATATGTCCAAATACCCTGGTCAGCGTGTTTTTTCTATGATATTTCCCATTATGCAGGGTATATAGCAAAAAATCTGCTTCAAATACCCACAGAGACGATTATTCATGCTATTTTCTCGACAACTCAGGGTATAGGACTCACGTTTTTCTCTATATACCCCGGAGACTAATGAAAGACACACCACTTCCAATTTATCCACCTCCCGAGCGGAAACCCAAAAAGGAAAGAGCGCCGCAACAGCGACGCTCTTGGTATTTTATCTTATGTACTTTAGTATTCTTTTGTAACAGCCATCCTTTGTAAGCACCATCTTTGGTAGACGCTGTCTTTTGTAAATGCCCTCTTTGGTAAGTCATCTTTAGTAGCACTCTCTTTGGTAGTCCCCTTCTTATGTACCTTGAGGTTTTATCTCTTGTTCTTATCCCGGAATGCCGGTTCCCGTATTTTGACTCCTAGCGATGCTAGGTGGGTAACCTCAAATAAGCTTCTGCCTTCCACTAGCGCATTCGGAGGCATGACATCCACTTAAAGATATTGGAATCCCGTTTAAAGTAATGTAGGTTCAAAATAACAGGGAGTATCGTACATTCTAGGACAAGAACTTTTGTAAGTCTATTGTACTACATCTTGTGCCATTTATCAAGCAATTATTTCTTCC
>JAZNXI010000122.1:0-7250 GCA_045593825.1 Lachnospiraceae bacterium | reverse complement strand
ATTTCACTAAAAAGGGAGGGACCGTATGAAAGAAGAAAAAAAGACTATTTCAACAAAAACTGCGGTTGCTCTTTCTTATGAGGCGGGAGACCAGGCACCAAAGATTTTAGCTACCGGTAAAGGATATGTGGCAGAAAAAATTATCGAAGCAGCCAGAGAGGAAAACGTACCGGTACATAAGGATGAAAAGCTGGCAGCTACATTATCCAAGCTGGAAATCGGTGATTATATTCCTAAGGAATTATATGGTGTTGTGGCAGAGATTCTTGTTTTTGTGGACCGTGTGGAGGGTATAAAGAAGCATGCAAAATAAACGGAGCATAGGCACCGAAAAAGAAGGCTTGGCAGTTGAATATTTAACAGAGCATGGTTCAGAAATTCTTGCACGGAATTTTTATTTCCGCGGCGGAGAAATTGATTTAATTGCCAAAGACGGGGAATATGTTTGTTTTATTGAGGTAAAATACAGAAAGAGTAATAGGTTTGGTGTTCCGGAAGAAGCGGTTACTACTTCAAAGCAGAAGAAAATCATTCAGGGGGCCAGATATTATTTATATCATAACCGTTATCCGTCGGACACTCCCTGCCGTTTTGACGTGATATCTGTTGCCGGGCAGGAAATTACCTGGATAAAAAATGCATTTGCACTTACAGGATGGTAAGAAAAGGGTAAAAACGCTTTACAAACCGAAAGTGTTATGGTAAATTTAATTGAATCAAATAGTTTTTAATACTACAAGTGAGGTAAAATAGATGAGTAAGCCGATTGTTGCCATTGTAGGAAGACCAAACGTTGGTAAATCTACCCTGTTTAATGTATTGGCAGGGGAAAGAATCTCCATTGTTAAGGATTTTCCGGGCGTTACAAGAGATAGAATTTATGCAGAAGTAAGCTGGTTAAATTATCAGTTTACCATGATTGATACCGGCGGTATTGAGCCGGAAAGCAAGGACATGATGTTAACCTATATGCGTCAGCAGGCACAAACTGCCATCGACACTGCAGATATCATTATTTTTGTGGTTGATGTAAAGCAGGGTCTGGTGGATGCAGACTTTAAGGTGGCGGACATGCTCCGCCGTGCGGGCAAGCCGGTAGTACTTTGTGTAAACAAGGTGGATGATTTTAACAAGTATATGGCAGATGTATATGAGTTTTATAATTTAGGTATCGGTGACCCGATGCCTGTTTCTGCTGTCAATATGCTTGGTATCGGCGATATGTTGGATGAAGTAATCAAGCATTTTGGGGATAACGGCCAGGATGAAGCAGAAGATGAGCGTCCACGTATTGCAGTGGTAGGTAAGCCAAACGTTGGTAAGTCCTCCATGATTAATAGACTTCTCGGTGAAGAACGTGTAATTGTATCAGACATTGCAGGTACAACAAGAGATGCCATCGACACTGCGGTAACCTTCAATAAAAAAGAATATGTATTTATTGATACTGCAGGTCTTCGCCGTAAGAGTAAAATTAAAGAAGAAATCGAGCGCTTCAGTATTGTACGTACTGTTGCTGCAGTAGAACGTGCCGATGTAGTTATTTGTGTAATTGACGCAACGGAAGGTATCACCGAGCAGGATGCTAAAATTTGCGGTATTGCCCATGACAACGGTAAGGGTGTTATTATTGCCGTAAATAAATGGGATGCTGTAGAAGATAAGGATGATAAAACTATTTACCGTCATACTGAAAAAATCCGTGAGGTGCTTTCCTTTGTGCCATATGCAGATATCATCTTTATTTCTGCATTAACCGGTCAAAGAATGCATAAGTTGTTTGAACACATCGAAACCGTAATTCAGAACCAGAATATGAGAATCGGTACCGGTGTATTAAATGAAATTATGATGGAGGCAGTATCTCTTCAGCAGCCGCCGTCCGATAAGGGTAAGCGCTTAAAGCTTTATTACATTACTCAGGTAGCGGTAAAGCCGCCAACCTTTGTTATCTTCGTAAACGACAAGGAAATTATGCACTTTTCCTATGTCAGATATATTGAAAATAAAATCAGGGAAGCCTTTGGTTTCTCCGGTACTTCTTTAAAATTTATTATCAGAGAACGTTCTGAAAAAGACGGAAAATAATTTACTTGGGAGAATAACAATGTTACTTTTTCAATCGATTTTATTATGCCTGCTTGCAGGATATATTCTTGGCGGTATTTCCGGCGGTCATGTTGCGGGAAAACTTTATAAAACGGATGTAAGGGAACATGGCAGCGGAAATTTAGGTGCCACCAATGTTCTCAGAACCCTTGGCTGGAAGGCAGCGGTTATTACCTTTGCCGTGGATGTTTCCAAGGTGATTATTCCGGTGCTGATTGTGCGTTATGTACTGTTTCCTCAGTACGCAGCGTATTCCTATGAAAATCAGCTTTTGGTGTTGTATTATGCTTTTGGTGCGGTTATCGGACATAACTTTCCTATGACCCTGAATTTCCACGGTGGAAAGGGTGTTGCCTGTCTTGCAGCTACTATTTTAATGTTTGACTGGAAAATGGCCCTTCCGGAAATTATAATTTTTGTATTGCTCGTTGCAATCACCAAATATGTGTCGGTAGGCTCTATTGTTGTGTCCTTATTTTTCTTTGGATGGATTGTAATCGTACATGATGCCACCTTACATTTGGCATTAATTGCAGCAGCATTTCCACTTTCCGTTATATTTATGCATCGTTCCAATATCAAACGCCTGATTCAGGGAACAGAAAATAAAATCGGTTCCAAAAAGAAAGAATAATAGGAGATATCATAATGAAAATATCTGTATTAGGTGCGGGTACCTGGGGTACTGCCCTTACTATTTTACTTGCTGAAAACAAACACGAGGTGACTCTTTGGTCAAAACTTCCAAAAGAAATCGAAGAGCTTTCCAATAACCGCTCTGTTATTAAGAATCTTCCGGGTGCTGTGCTTCAGGATAGTGTAAAACTCACTGCAGATTTAGATGAAGCATTAAAAGAGCCTGAAATGCTTGTGATGGCAGTGGCTTCTGTTTTTGTTAGGGAAACCGCAAAAAGCATTTCTGATAAAGTTCCACAGGGTACAATTATTGTAAATGTGGCAAAGGGTATTGAAGAGGCCACATTAAAAACTTTAACCGAAGTTATTGAGGATGAAATTCCGCAGGCTGAAGTTGCCGTGCTTTCCGGCCCAAGTCATGCAGAAGAAGTAAGCAGAAAAATTCCTACCACCATTGTGGCAGGTGCAAATAAAAAAGAGGTTGCTGATAAAATCCAGGATGCTTTTATGACAGATTTCTTCCGTGTATATACCAGTCCGGATGTGATCGGTATTGAGCTTGGGGGGTCTTTAAAGAATGTTATTGCGCTTGCTGCAGGTGTATTAGACGGTGCCGGCTTTGGTGATAACACAAAAGCGGCCCTTATGACCCGAGGAATTGCTGAAATTTCCCGACTCGGCATAGCTATGGGAGGTAAATATGAAACCTTCGCAGGCCTTTCCGGTATGGGGGATTTAATGGTAACCTGTACCAGTAAACACAGCCGTAACCGAAATGCCGGCGTTTTAATCGGTCAGGGTAAAACTGCAAAAGAGGCAATGGAAGAAGTCAACCAGACGGTAGAAGGTGTTTATTCTGCAAAAGCTGCTTTTCTTCTTGGTGAAAAATATCAGGTAGAACTTCCGATTGTAGAACAGGTAAACAAAGTGTTATTTGAAGAAAAGCCTGTAAAGGAAGCAATCTATGATTTGCTGATTCGTCAAAAAACAGAAGAACATTCCGCTCTCAGCTGGAAGTGATAAAAAATAAAACTTACAGTACTTTTTTATGGTGAGGTACTGTGAGTTTTTATTTTTATTTGGGCGCGGAAGGTAAGTTTGTATAAAAAAGGTATATCTTTATTTGTATAGGCATATATTTTACCAATAATACCGGAAGCACAGATGGTATACAGTTGGAGGGTGTCTATGGAAAATCATACCTATCAAATTTATAAAGATATTCAGTCAAGAACGAACGGAGCCGTATATTTAGGCGTTGTAGGTCCGGTCAGAACCGGAAAGTCCACATTTATCAAGCGTTTTATGGATGTGCTTGTATTACCGAATGTTGCGGAGCAGCATATCAGACAGCAAATTAACGATGAGCTGCCGCAAAGTGGTAACGGAAAAACCATTATGACAACGGAACCGAAGTTTATTCCAATGAGTCCGGCTAAAATAACATTAGAGGATGATTCGGAATTACGGATTCGCCTGATTGATTGCGTGGGATATATGACAGACGGGGCTTTAGGTCATATGGAAGAAAATGCGCAGCGCATGGTAAAAACGCCATGGAGCACTACTGAGATTCCGTTTGCTGAAGCGGCTGCCATCGGAACCAGAAAGGTAATTGAAGATCATTCTACCATTGGCATTGTAGTTACTACCGATGGTTCTATCGGTGAGATTCCAAGAGAAAATTATCTTGCGCCGGAAGAACAGACAATTAAGGAATTACAAGCTATCGGAAAGCCATTTGTTGTTTTATTGAATTCGATGCATCCCGGAGCGGCAGAAACAAAGGAACTGGCAAGAAATATGGAAGAACAGTATCATGCAACGGTAATTCCTGTAAATTGCCTTACTTTAAATGCAGAGGATATTACCGGTATCATGGAGCGTATGGTTACTTCTTTTCCGGCCAACATTATTTATTTTAAACTTCCGAAATGGGTTGAACTGTTACCGCCAGATAATGAAATCAAACAAGGCGTAATCCGTTCGGTGCAGGATTATTTAGAACAAATTTCTTCTATGAGGGATATAAGTTCTACGAGAAAAAATATATCCGGTGAATACATAGAACAGTTTGATATTGAAGAATTACGCAGGGAAAACGGAGAGGTTTCCATTTGTATCCGGATAAAAGACGGCTATTATTACGGAATGCTCAGTGATTTGACCGGTATGCGGATTTCGAACGAAGCAGAATTCCTGGCTGCAGTAAGGGAAATGTCTGCCAACAGAAAAGAATGTGAATGTATGCGCAGTGCATGGAGTGAAGTTGGCACGGAAGGATATGGTGTAGTTTATCCTCAGGCAGACCAGATTCGTATTTCTGATCCGGAATTAATTAAACATGGCGGAAAATATGGTGTAAAATTAAAGGCAACAGCGCCTTCTACACAGTTAATCCAGGCAGATATTGAAATTGATATTGCGCCGATTGTAGGCACTATGGAGCAGGCAAACGACCTGATTGCTTATATGAAGCAGCAGGTTGCCGAAGGAAACGACGGTATTTTTGAAACAAATATTTTCGGAAAAACTGTACGTCAGTTGATTGAGGACGGTATCGAAGAAAAAATAAGTAATATCAGTAGAGAAAGCAGGGCAAAATTACAAAATACCATGCAAAAAATTGTAAATGACAGTAATCGTGGCCTCATTTGTATCATTATTTAACAATTTTCACTACGAAAGTAGAATAAATAATTACAGAAGTAGTTGACATATTTTGGGCAATTTGCTATAATGTGCACGTAATAAATTTAATATTTATGTAACATTTTATATATATGACAATGTTTTTATCGCGCATGAGGTTATAAAATGTAACAAATTGCCTAAAAATTGTTAACAAAATTAAGTTGGAGGAACCGATGAAAAAAATATTTAAAAGAGCAGTATGCCTGCTTATTATTGGAATCATGACAGCTCAGGGACCAATGGTTTCCGCAAAAGCCGATGTTGTAGATGGCGAAACTTCCTTAGGAGGTTTTACTGAATTACTCAGTAAATATTATGAAAGCCTCAATGAAACAGAAGAAAATGATTCCACAGAGCTTTATGCAACAGCATATGAAGCTCCGGAAAATCTGGCTATTGCAAATGTAACCAGTTCTTTAAATATCAGAAAAAAACCTAGTTCCAGTTCCTCTAAGGTGGGAATTCTTGCAAAAGACGGTGCATGTATTGTAGAATCCATCGAAAACGGATGGGCAAAAGTTAAATCCGGCGAAGTAGAAGGCTATGCCTACGCAGAATATTTAATTATGGGCGAAGAAGCCATTGCTAAAGCAAGCGAGCAGGCCGTATTATATGCTACCGTTAATTCTAAAGTTAGTGCATTAAATGTCCGCACAGCTCCAAGTACAGATGCAGAAGTTATTACTAAAGTAAAAGCAGGAGAACGTCTTGTTGTTACCAAAGAAGTAGTTGTTAATAAAGATGACCCAACAGCTCAGGTTTGGGTTGAAGTTAAGATGGATGACGATGAAAACGAAAATGCGGTTGCATACGTTTCTGCAGATTACGTTACTGTTTCCTATGAGCTTAACTGGGCAAGTAAGTATACACCATACGGTCCGGATGTTTCCGAACTTCGCTGCAATATTTGTGATTATGCAAAGAAATGGATTGGAACTAAGTATGTTTGGGGCGGCAACAGCTTAACCAAGGGTATTGACTGTTCCGGTTTCGTTCAGCAGGTGTACAAGCATTTTGGCTATACAACTCCGAGAGTTTCCCGTGATATGGCAAAGAAATACAAAAAGATTTCTATTGACGAATTAAAGCCGGGCGATCTTATTTTCTACGGAAGAGTAAAGGATAATTACATCAACCATGTTGGTATTTATATCGGTAACGGACAGGTTATCCATTCCAGTACTAACTATAAGGGCGTTGATATTTCCAGTATGTATTTTTATTCCATTTTAAAGTGTGGAAGAATCATTAACGACTAAAAAAGAATCCATTGAAAAGCAGTTGTTTTTCTCGACAACTGCTTTTTTTTGTGGTATTATGGATAGTGGAATTTTGTTGACTTGGAGGATGTGTTCCATGGAATTTTTATGGCTCATTGCAGCCTTTATGGTCTTTATGACCTGCAAAGGTTTTTATGATAAGAAAAAAGCAAAAGAACGGCTTGTCAAGCGGCTTGCCGAGGAATGGGGCAACCTTTCTGAGGAGGAATATTCCGAGGCAAAATTCAGGTCTTTACAGTATTATTATGACAATTGTTATCAGAATAAAACCGGTGTTGACTTTTTACTGGATAACATCACCTGGAATGATTTAAATTTAGATGAATTGTTTTTTATGATAAACAATACCGGTTCTGCCATGGGAGAAGAAATTCTTTGGGCACTTCTCCACGATTTAAAATGCTCGGAAGAAGAACTGTTATATCGTAATAAACTAATTACATTTTTTGAAAAGAACAACGAGTCCAGACTAAAATTACAGACAGCTTTTTCACTTATTGGGAAAAATAAAAAGATTTCTGTTTACGAATA
>JAZNXI010000121.1:0-12336 GCA_045593825.1 Lachnospiraceae bacterium | reverse complement strand
GGCTTTTTTATGTTGCGTGGACAGTAACATGAAATAAACAGTATAAAACAGTTGACAACAGTTACAAACTGTTATATACTGTTTGTGTCGACAATGATATATCATTTAATTTTTAAGAGGTACCATATGAACATAATAGTAAATAACACTTCCATGCAGCCAATCTACGAGCAGATTGTGGAGCAGATAAAAGGCATGATTATGCAGGGGCAAATGCAACAGGAGGAAATGCTTCCTTCCGTGCGGACATTATCTAAGGACCTGCGTATCAGTGCCCTGACAGTAAAAAAAGCCTATGACACATTGGAACAGGAGGGCTTTATTGTAACCGTACATGGGAAAGGCAGCTTTGTAGCAGGAGTCAACCAGAATCTTCTTTTAGAGGAGCAGAAAAAGGAAGTGGAGCGTGATTTGGATGCGGCAATCCGCAAGGGTAAGAGCTGCGGTATGAATGACGAAGACCTTCGTCAGTTGTTTGATTTGCTTATAGAAGAATAAGCAGCAGGGATTTATAGGAGGATACCATGAAATTAGAGTTTAATCAGGTAGTAAAGAACTATGACGGTTTTCAGCTTGACTGCACTATGACGGTGGAAGAAGGCTGCGTTACCGGACTAATCGGCAGAAACGGTGCCGGTAAGAGTACCGCATTTAAGGCGGCATTAGGTCTTATCCGAGTAGACGGAGGACGTGTTACTTTAGATGGCAAGGATGTGGCTGAACTTCCTGCGAAGGAAAAAGAAAAGATTGGTGTGGTATTGTCAGATTCCGGTTTCAGCAGTTATTTAGCAATTAAGGATATTGTTTGCATCATGAAGGGCATGTACAAAAATTTCCGTAAGGATGAATTTATAGAGCGCTGTAAACGGTTCGGACTGCCGCTGGATAAGCAGCTTAAGGAGTTTTCCACCGGTATGAAGGCAAAACTGAAGGTGCTGGTTGCCATGTCCTACGGTGCAAAGCTTCTTATCTTAGATGAGCCGACGGCAGGTCTTGACGTGGTGGCAAGAGACGAGATTTTGGATATGCTTCGTGATTACATGGAAAGGGGTGAAAACAGTATTTTAATCAGTTCCCACATTTCCAGCGATTTAGAGGGACTGTGCGACGATGTTTACATGATTGATAACGGTAAGATTGTGCTTCATGAGGAAACCAATGTACTGTTAGATGAATTAGGTGTGTTAAAGGTGACCGAGGCACAGTATGATACGCTTGACAAGGCGTACATCATGAGTAAGAAGAAGGAAGCCTTCGGCTATGCATTACTTACCAGGGAGAAAAAGTTTTATCAGGAGAATTATCCGGAAATTGCAATCGAAAGGGCAGGCATCGACCAGATTATTACCCTGCTGATTTCCGGCACAAGGGAGGTATAACCATGAAGGGTTTATTAATTAAGGATTTGCGCCTTTTGCTGCGCCAAAAGATGACAATAGTAATCATTGTGCTGCTTGGAGTATTTATGTCCTTGAATGGAGGAAATGTGGGATTTTCTTTAAGTTATATGATGGTGGTTTCGGCATCGCTGGTGTATGCTACCATTTCTTATGATTATTTCGAAAAGGGCATGAGTTTTCTGTTTACTCTGCCGGTAAGTAAAAAGAGTTATGTGTTGGAGAAATATTTACTCACTGTACTGGTGGAGCTATGCGTGGCTGCCTTTGTGGTATTGATTGAGGTGGGTAATATTCTGCTTGGAAATCCGGCAGACTGGATGACACTTTTGGTAGCCGGTGTGAGCTGCTTTGTAGCAGCAATGATTCTTATTGCGTTATACATTCCGGTGTATATCAAGTTTGGTCCGGAAAAGAGCCGAATTGCTATCTTCATTTTGTTTGGTTCGGTTGCGGTGATAGCTTTCCTGGCTGCTAAGGTGAAGCCGGCGCAGGATGCGTTGATGGCTTTAGTGGATGCGCTTAGTAAATTATCGGCGGCACAGATAACAGCGATTGGCGTGGCGGTGTTTGCTGCAATTATGGCGGCATCCATCATTATTTCGTTTAAGGTTATAGAGAAGAAGGAATTCTAAAATAAGAAGTGGCGCACCTGCATTCCATGGGTGCGCCATTGGTTATGTTATGGTGATTTTCAGCTTAACATTCCGCCCACGCAACCGGCGGCAAGAGAAGAAATTAAGAAGGTTACGGCGTTGTCGGAAAGCAGGGCGCCGTCCGGGGAAAGAAAGTATGTAACAACGGCATATAGGACAAAGAAGGCGGCACCGAAAGCAATACCCCATACAAAGCGTCGGGACTCGGCGTGCTTAGCGAAGTATCGTCCGCCAAGGAATGTTGCAATGCAGAAAAAAGCAATAAGCATCGGGAACATGACGGAATCGCCCCAGCCGGTTTTCATCATGAGAAAGGCCAGGAGCAGTGTGGCAAGGGCAAGGACGAGGGCTGCGAATAAAAGTCCTTTTAACAGGTAAATTAAATTTTGTTTCATGGGAATAATTACCTCCGGAGAGTGGTTGTTTCCAGTTTGTTTATTTATATGAAACCCTCTTGCACTTTATGTTCATTTGCGGTATGATGTGCTTGACAAATTAAATAGTGAGAGGAAATAGAGAGGAGAAATTGTATGAAGCGTAAATTACTTCTTGCATTACTTATGTTTTCCGTGACGACTGCACTTTGTGCCTGCAAGGGCGGTACGGATAAGGGAGACACTCCCGGGGATATTTCTTCTGGAACTCCTGCGGCCGGTGGTGAAATCGTCGTAGGAATCACACAGGATCTGGACAGTCTTGACCCACACGTTGCAGTAGCGGCAGGAACCGACGAAGTTCTGTTTAATATTTTTGAGGGCCTTGTTAAGCCTGATAAAGATGGAAATTTTGTAGAAGCTGTAGCAGAAAGCTATGTCATCTCCGAAGATGCCATGACTTATACGTTTACCCTTCGTGAGAACGTAAAGTTCCACAACGGAAAAGTTGTTACAGTGGACGATGTCGTATATTCCGTAAAGCGCTGCGCCGGTTTGCTGGACGTTCAGGACCCGAATGTCTTAGTGGATTCGGCGCTTTCTGGTGCAATCAGCGAGGTTGTGGCAACTGATGAGCGTACAGTGGTGATTAAGTTAAAGGCAGCGAACACAGAACTTCTGCCTTATCTCACCTGTTTTATTATTCCGTGTGATTACGACAAGCAGGCCACCGCTCCGGTGGGTACGGGACCGTTTAAGTTTGTGTCCTATTCGCCGCTTGAGAGCTTCGTAGTGGAGAAGAACCCGGATTATTACGGAACTCCGGCATATCTTGATAAGGTAACCTTCAAGATTTATGCCAATTCCGATGCAGCATTCTTAGAACTGATGGCAGGCAAAGTGCAGGTGTTCCCGTATTTAACAGAGGAACAGGCTGCCCAGTTATCCAACAAGTACACCATTGAGGTGGGTACAATGAATTTGGTGCAGGCCATGTTTTTAAACAATGGCGCGGCTCCTTTTGATGATGTAAGAGTGCGTCAGGCGTTCTGTCATGCGGTAAACCGTCAGGAGATTTTAGATATGTTATCCGGCGGCCGCGGAACCTTAATCAACAGCGGTATGACTCCGGGCCTTGCAAGCTACTATAATGATGGCTTGGCAGGCTATGAGTACAGTGTGGAAAAGGCAAAGCAGTTACTGGCCGATGCCGGTTATGCAAACGGTCTGGAAATTACCCTGACTGTGCCGTCCAATTATCAGTACCACATGGACACTGCCCAGGTTATCGTGGAGCAGTTAAAGAAGGTGGGTGTTACTGCAAAGATTGTTCCGGTGGAATGGGCAACCTGGTTGAGCGATGTTTACAAGGGCAGAGAGTATCAGGCAACTGTGGTTGGTCTGGATTTCAACCTGGCACCGAGTGATGTGGTAAAGCGATACAATTCCACAGCCAGCAACAACTTTATGAATTATAATAATGCGCAGTATGATGCTACCTTTGCCAAGGCATTGGCGGCCATCGATGAGCAGGAGAAGATGGCAGCCTATAAGGACCTGCAGAAGTTCTTATATGAGGATGCGGCTTCGGTTTACATCCAGGACCCGGCATTACTTACAGCGGTAAGCAAGGAACTGGGCGGTTACACCTTCTATCCGGTGTATGTGCAGGATATGGCGCTGGTGTACTACAAAGAAAAGTAAGATAATATTTTAGAGGGAAAGGAGAGGATTGCTTAATATGAAATTTATTTTGAAAAAAATAGGAACTCTCATTATTACACTTGTCATCATTTCATTTTTAAGCTTCCTCGCTTTCTCTTTGATTCCGGGAGATGCAGCGGTGGCAAATCTTGGCATGGATGCGGATGAAGCTCAAGTGGAAGCACTCCGGGAGGAACTGGGCTTAAACCGTCCGGTTATAGTGCAGTATGGGGACTGGCTGTTTTCTGCCCTGCGGGGTGACTTTGGCGAGTCTACCCAGTATCATCTGCCGGTGAGTGAGCTGGTGGCAAAACGTCTGCCTGCTACAATCACTCTGGCAATTTATTCTATGATTATTATTACGCTGGTATCCTTCCCGCTCGGCATGCTTGGAACAAAGAAGCCGGACGGGGCAGTGGATACGGCGGTAACGGTGCTGTCCCAGATTGGTATGGCGGTGCCGCAGTTTTTCCTTGGAATTTTACTGACTTTCTTTTTTGGTATACTGCTTAATTGGTTTGCCGTAGGAGGATATGTCAATCCGCAGGAGGATTTGGGAGGATTCTTAAGCTTCCTCGTTTTGCCGGCGGTGGCGGTAGCGGTGCCGAAGTGTGCAACCATGACAAGATATATCCGTAATGCGGTGGTGGCACAAAAGAAGATGGACTATGTCAGAACTGCCAGAGGAAAAGGAAATTCCGAGAAAAGAATATTATTAAATCATGTTTTAATAAATGTTATGATGCCGGTGGTTACCATGCTCGCTATGATGGCAGCAGATGTATTGGCCGGCAGTATTGTGGTGGAGCAGGTGTTTAATATTCCGGGACTTGGCCGGTTGCTCATCACATCTATTTCCAACCGGGACTATCCGGTAGTGCAGGCAATTGTACTTTATATTGCAAGCACTGTAGTTATTATGAATACCGTAGCGGATGTTTTATATCAGAAGCTGGACCCAAGAGTACGTTAAAGGATTTTATCAGGATGAAGAAAAAATTAAATTACAATTTAATAATTGGATACAGCCTGATTGCGTTGGTGCTTTTGATGGCAGTGGTGGGATTGTTTTATACTCCGTACCCTGTCAACGAAATGAATGTGCTGCAAAAGAACCAGCCGCCGTCCTTTGCCCATTTGTTTGGCACGGACCAGTTCGGCCGGGACATTTTCAGCCGCGTCATGGAAGGTGCGTCCACCAGTTTCTTTATTGCCCTTTGTGTGGTGCTGGTGGGAGCGGGTATCGGTACGCTGACGGGTGCGCTTACCGCTTATTTTGGCGGATGGCTGGACGCGGTGCTGATGCGTGTCAATGATGTGCTGGCAGCTTTTCCGAGTGTACTGCTTGCCATTTGCTTTGTGGCAGTTATCGGACCGGGCACCTACAACTTAATTGTGGCTCTTGGAATTGTATTTATCCCAAGCTTCACCCGCGTGGTGCGCAGTGAGGTTTTGGTGCAGAAAGAATTAGACTATGTCAGGAATGCCAAGCTCATGGGAGCGGGAAATTTGCGCATTCTTGTTTTTCATATATTACCGAATATCAAGCCGGTGTTAAAGACCTCCCTTCTGGTGGGATTCCAGAATGCCGTGCTTTCCGAGGCGGGCATGAGCTATCTCGGTCTTGGCGTTACCCAGCCGGACCCAAGCCTTGGAAGAATGTTATCTGAGGCCCAGGGCTTTCTTTGGAATGCACCGTGGTATGCTCTTGCACCGGGTCTTACTATTTTGGCCCTGACGCTGGGCCTTGGCCTGGTTACATCAGAAAAGGAATAATCACTGCACGTTGCGTGCAATCTACTATAAATTAGAGAGGAGTCGGATTTCCATGCCGTTACTTAGCGTTAAAAATTTAAAAATTGCATTCAGAAACAGCGGCAACAGGGATGGCCTCTTTGTTACCACCACCGAAAAAGAAGTGGTGCACGGCATTGATATTACACTGGAAAAAGGTCAGATTCTCGGCTTGGTGGGTGAGTCCGGTTCCGGTAAAAGTGTGTCCTCCTTAAGTATCCTGAAGCTTCTTCCGGAGGATGCAAAAATAACTGCAGATGAAATGCTCTTTGATGGCACCCCCTTGCTTTCCCAAACAGAAGAACAATGGCAGTCCCTCCGGGGCGACCGTATTTCCATGGTGTTTCAGGAACCGATGACTTCGTTAAATCCTGTTTTAACAATTGAAAAGCAGGTAGAGGAAGGCCTCCTGCTTCACGAGGCGGAAATCTATAAAGATAATGATGAACTACGAAGAAACCGTGTGCTGGAGGTTTTGGCGGAAGCCGGATTATCCAACCCGGAAGAATTATTAAAGAAATATCCGCACCAGCTTTCCGGAGGTATGCGGCAGCGTGTTATGATTGCCATTGCCATGATGAACCGTCCGGAGCTATTAATTGCAGACGAACCAACCACAGCGTTGGATGCTGCCACCCAGGAAGTTATTTTGGATTTACTGGAGTATTACCGGGAAACCTACAAAACTGCCATTTTATTTATTTCCCACGACCTTTCTTTAGTAGCCAGACTTTGTGACCGGGTTCTGGTGTTAAAGAATGGTAAGGTGGTGGAACGGGGGACCCAGGAAGAAATTTTTTACCGCCCAAAGCAGGAGTATACAAAGCAGTTAATGACGGCAGCCAAGGGAAAACAGCTGGCAGGTGTAAATCCGGCCGGTGCAGGGCAGGCAAAAAGTGCAACAGAAACCGGTATAAGCAGTACAGCAGTTTCGCTGCTCCAACTCAAAAATGCCACCATCGAATATAGGGAAAAGACCTTCTTTGGCAAAGAGAAAATTACCACCGCAGTAAAAAATGTTTCTTTTGAATTATATAAGGGTGAAGTGCTTGGCCTTGTAGGGGAGTCCGGTTCCGGCAAATCCACTATTTCTAAGGCTTTGACCGGATTGCTTCCATTAACAGGCGGCGAGCTGATACGCAAAGAAAATACCGCAACACCCCGCATGGTATTTCAAGACCCTTACGGCAGTTTAAACCCTGCTAAAAAAATAGGCTGGATATTGGAAGAACCGCTAAAAATTCAAGGCGGACTTACAAAAGAAGAAAGAAAAAGACTTGTCATAGAGGCCTTAAAAGAGGTAGAATTAGAAGAAGACCATGCCAAACGGTATGTAAGGGAATTGTCCGGCGGCCAGCGCCAGCGTGTGGCCATTGCGGCGGCGCTGATTCAAAAACCGGAAATTGTCATTTTGGATGAACCGGTGTCTGCGCTGGACGTTACGGTCCAAGGGCAGATTTTAGACCTTTTATTCCGTTTAAAGAAAGAACATGGTATGTCTTATTTGTTTGTTTCCCACGACATGAATGTCATCCGCCGGGTTTGCGACCGTGTGATTGTGTTGTACCGTGGCGAAATTGTGGAAATGGGAACAACGGGTGATGTATTTGAACATCCAAATCATCCGTACACCAAAGAACTGCTCAGCAACACCATGCAGGTGCATGAAAAAGAAGCAGAACGCATATAGTTTTATTATCAGAAAGAGAGAAAGCATCATGCAAAAGAAAACAAAGGAAAAGAAGCCCTTCCCTAAAATGATTTTAAAATACGTAAACAGACATAAGTGGGCTTATCTGGGCGGTATTATCACCCTGTTTGTGGTAGACTACGCCAATCTGTACATTCCGGAATACACCGGCGATATTATCGACGGACTTACCATCGGGAATATGGACCTGAAAGGTGCGTTGCACTATGTGTTCTTAATTTTCATCGTTGGCCTTATCCTGATGATCGGCCGGTTCTTTTGGAGATACTTTATCTTCGGCAGCTGCCGTAAAATCGAGCTGGAAATCCGTGAGGACATGTTTTCCCATTTGACCGGTCTTTCCATGAATTATTATAACCGGAATAAAACCGGTGACTTAATGGCTCACTTCACCAACGACTTAAACTCTGTCCGTATGGCGGTTGGTCCTGCGGTCATTTCCACCTTTGATGCTGTAATCATGACCATCATGGTACTGATAAAAATGATTCAGCATGTTAATCTGGAGCTTACCTTAATTGCTATTTTGCCGTTGCTGGTTATTTTGTTCGGCGGTGTGTATTACGGCAAGGCAATCGAAAAGCGTTTTTCCGAAAAACAGCAGGCCTTTTCCGATTTGACCGATGAGGTGCAGGAGAGCATTTCCGGCATCCGCGTCATCAAGGCCTTTGTGCAGGAACAAAAGGAACTGGTATCCTTTGCAAAAGCAAATAAAAATAATAAAGATAAAAACATGCGTGTAGTAAAATTAAACGCAGTTGTATGGCCATTATTGGAAGCTCTTATTGGTCTTTCCAGCGTTATTACCTTATTATACGGCGGTTATCTGGTATCCCAAGGAGAAATTACACCGGGTGAGTTCGTAGCTTTTAACCAGTACATCGGAAGCCTGGTATGGCCGATGATTGCCGTGGGCGACAGCATCAACATGTTCTCCCAGGGTATTGCATCCATGAACCGTATCCAGAGTATTTTCGACGAACAGCCGGAAATTAAAGATACCGAAAAAACCATTGCTTCCATCCATACATTAGATGGCGGAATTACATTAAACAATTTGTCCTTCCGGTACCGTGAGGCTCTTCCGGAGGCACTGCAAAAGGTTAACGTCAATGTGCCAAAGGGCAGCACGCTGGCAATTCTTGGCCGTACCGGCAGCGGAAAGACTACCATTGCCAACCTGTTATTACATATGTATAACGTAGAAGACGGCATGATTTCCTTCGATGGACACGACATCAATGAAATTCCGTTAAAGACCCTTAGAGAGCAGATTGCTTACGTTCCGCAGGATAATTTCTTATTCTCCGATACGTTGCAGACCAACATTGCCTTTGGCGTGCGTAACTTTAAGGAGCGCCCGGCAGAAAAGGTAAAGCATAAGCTGTTTCTCAGCCGCAAGGAAGGGGAAGAAGCATACCTGGAGCAGGAACTTTACAACAGAGAAAGCCGTGCAGATAAAGAATACGGCGATTTGGAAGCCGTACAGGAAGCAGCAAAAATGGCGTGCATCCACGATAATATTATGGACTTCCCGCGCAAGTATTCCACTATGGTGGGTGAGCGCGGCGTTACCGTTTCCGGCGGACAAAAGCAGAGAAGCTCCATTGCCAGAGCCCTGATGAAGGATGCACCAATCTTAATTTTAGACGATTCCCTGTCTGCGGTAGATACCGATACCGAAGAACAGATTTTAAAGAACTTAAAGGAAAACAGAGAAGGCAAGACCACCATTATTATTGCCCACCGTATTTCCACTATCCAGAATGCAGACCACATCCTGGTTCTTGACGAGGGTAAAATGGCTGAGTACGGCACCCACGAAGAACTTTTGGCCGCAGGCGGACTTTATGCAAACTTATACGAAAAGCAACAGCTGGAAAAACAGCTGGAAGCGGTCTAGGAAGGAGGAGAGCATCATGAAGAACAGAAAGTTATCCTCTATTGAAGAAAACGTACAGGGACCGGTATTCGGCCGTTTGTTAAAGTATGCCGCTCCTTACTGGTGGCAGTTTGTTATTTGCCTGCTGTTAGTGCTGGGAATTACGGTAATTGAAATTTACCGTCCGATTTTAACCGGTAAAGCCATCGACTTGTTTTCCGTATCGGCGGACTTTTCCGAAATAGCCCTTCTTAGTGTACAGTACATTATTGTATTGGTGCTTGGATTTTTATTTAACTTCCTGAACACCTGGATTTTGCAGCTGACGGGTCAGACCATCATTTACAACATCCGTCAGGAAGTGTTTGAACACATTCATAAGCTTTCCATGCGGTTTTTTGATATTACCCCGGTGGGTAAAATCGTAACCCGTGTTACCAACGACGTGGAAGCTTTAAATGAGATGTACACCCAGATTCTGGTGCGTCTGATTAAGAATATCGCCAAAATCGTCGGTTTAATGGTGGTAATGTTCCTTTTAAACGCAAAGCTGGCAGCACTGACTCTGTGTCTGATGCCGCTGATTGTTGTGTTAACCATTGTGTTTAAGAGCATTTCCAAAACAACCTACCGCATTGTAAGAACAAAATTAACCGCGCTGAACACGTATCTTTCCGAGCATTTATCCGGTATGAAGGTTATCCAGATTTTTGCCAAGGAAAGAGAAAAAGACATGGAGTTCAAGGACCGTGCCAGGGATTTGTTCCATGCAAGCTACCGGGAAATGCTGGTATTTGCCATTTTCCGGCCGCTCATGTACATTTTGTCCATCGTGGCACTGTGCATCATTCTCGGTGTGGGCAGCAACATCGTTTTAGACGGTGTTATCACCGCCGGAACCTTATACATTTTCTCCGACTACATCCGCTCCTTCTTCGACCCGATTCAGGAGCTGGCAGAGCAGTTTTCCACCCTGCAGTCCGCCATGGCATCTGCAGAAAAAATCTTCACTATTTTAGATGAAGAACCTTTGGTAAAGAATCCGGAGAATCCGGTAGAGCTTGGTAAGGTAAAGGGCCGTATCCAATTTGAGAATGTATGGTTTGCTTATCAGGGCGAGGATTGGATTTTAAAGGATGTGAGCTTTACCATCGAACCGGGCCAAAGAGTAGCCTTTGTTGGTGCCACCGGTGCCGGCAAGTCATCCATTTTAAACTTAATCGGCCGTTACTACGACATCCAGAAGGGCCGCATTACCATTGACGGCGTAGACATTAAGGAAATGAGCACCGACGAACTCCGCGGCGCCATCGGTCAGGTACAACAGGATGTATTTATGTTTACCGGTGATATTAAGAGCAACATCCGCTTAAAGAATGAAACCATCACAGAAGAAGAAATCAAAGAAGCAGCCCGTTACGTCAATGCGGACGGTTTCATTGAGCAATTGGAACAGGGCTACAACGAGCCGGTAACGGAGCGCGGAGCAACCCTTTCCGCAGGACAGCGTCAGTTAATTTCCTTTGCGAGAACTCTGGCGTACGACCCTGCAATTTTGGTAATGGATGAGGCAACCGCCAATATCGATACCGAAACGGAGCAGTTAATTCAGGAGGCATTGGAAAAACTGATGCAGAACCGTACCACCATTATGGTGGCACACCGTCTGTCCACCATTCAGCATGCAGACAAAATCATGGTTATGCATAAAGGCCGTATCCGTGAAACCGGAACCCATCAGGAACTGCTTGCCCAGGACGGTATTTACAAAAAGCTTTATGAGCTTCAGCTTGCCAATGCCAATTCCTAGTAAAGAATTAGCACTGTGTCGCACAAAAGTGTCCGGAAATATTGACAAAGCCGTGTGCAGAGTGTTACAATACGGACAATCGAAAACAAGGAGGGAGATATCAAATGGCAATTTTTACAGGTGCAGGTGTAGCCATTGTTACACCATTTAAGGAGAATGGAGAAATCAATTTTGATAAACTGGGAGAATTAATCGATTTTCAGGTAGAAAACGGAACAGACAGTATTGTTATTGTAGGAACTACAGGTGAAGCTTCCACCATGACCCATGAGGAGCATGTGGAATGCATCCGTTATGCTGTCCAGAAGACTGCAAAGAGAATTCCTGTTGTGGCAGGTACCGGTTCCAACTGTACCGAAACCGCAATTTACTTAACCAAAGAAGCTGAAAAGGCAGGCGCAGACGGAGCTCTGGTAGTATCCCCATACTATAACAAGGCAACCCAGAAGGGACTTATCGCTCACTTTGGTGCTATTGCAAAATCCGTAGATATTCCTCTCATTTTATATAATATTCCGGGCAGAACCGGCTGCAATATTTTACCTGCAACTGCGGCAACCATGATTAAGGAATACGACAACATCATCGCTATGAAGGATGCTACCGGTAACCTTCCTCAGACCTTAGAAACTTTGGAAGCATGCCAGGGCGACATCGACATCTATTCCGGTGAAGACGGTCTCATTACACCAATGATGTCCATTGGCGGCAAGGGCGTTATTTCTGTACTTTCCAACGTGGCTCCTCGTGATACCCACGACATTTGTGCAAAGTACTTAGCCGGCGACGTAAAGGGCAGCTTAGAGCTCCAGATGAAGTATTTACCGCTCATCCGTGCTCTGTTTAGCGAAGTAAACCCAATCCCTGTTAAGAAGGCATTAAACCTCATGGGCTTTGAAGTTGGTCCTCTCAGAATGCCGCTCACAGAAATGGAAGAAGACCATGCAAAGGTGCTTCTTGCAGTGAAGTCGGATCGTAGCCATGTCGTTCTGTGAGCCAAGGAGTTGG
>JAZNXI010000120.1:0-8912 GCA_045593825.1 Lachnospiraceae bacterium | reverse complement strand
GACCGCTTGGCCTCCGACTTGTGATGAACTGTTACTTACCGCCCAGGGTATCGAAACCATCCGCAGAAAGAAAGAGAACCAGCTGCGCCAGACCTTTCAGCGCATTGAGGAACTGATAAAAGAATACGGAGTAGAACAGATTGTGCTGGGCTATCCAAAAAACTTAAATAATACCATAGGGGAGCGTGCGCAAAAATCTGAGGAATTTGCAGAGGATTTACGCAGAAGAACCGGTTTGCCGGTTACCCTTTGGGATGAACGTTTGACTACAGTGGCAGCTCACCGGGTACTGGACCAGGGTTCTGTCAGATTAGATAAAAAGATGCAGGTGGTAGATAAGCTGGCGGCAGTATTTATTTTGCAGGGCTATCTGGACTACCTTGCTAACCAGAAAGCATTTGAGGCTGCCAGAGCAGCACAGGAAGGAAATGAAAATGAGTAAGAATCAGGATACAACAGTTAATTTTACAACAGAAGAAGGAGAAGTAGCTGTTTTTAAAGTAATAGAGGAAACAAAAATCGGTGGTGTAAAGTATCTGCTTGTTTTAGACGATATTGACGGCGAAGAGGAAGAAGCCCTGATTTTAAAGGAAATACCGAACGAAGGTGCAGAGGAAGCACTTTATGATATTGTAGATGATGAAAAAGAACTTACTGCGGTTGCGGCAATTTTCGAGGAACTGCTGGACGACCTCGAGTTGGTGACCCAGGAATAAGAATGGAGGATTGACTTGAAAAACAAAAAAGTGAATACAAAGGACGAAGTGTCGAAAAAGAGTACTACGGCTGTAGAAAACACATCTGAGGCGGCAAAGCCAAAGACTAAGAGAACGGGACGTACAACCAAGAGTACTGCTGCAAAGACAGAAAAGGCTCCTGAAAAAAAGACGAAAGCCAAGAAGGCGGAAGCTAAGGAGCAGACAATTCAGGCAGAAATTGTGACACCGGTAAAGGAAAAGAAGACTGCAACTGCTAAAAGCAAGGCAAAGAAAGCAGAGAGCGTTGCTGCAGCAGAAAAGAAGCAGAATGTTGTTTTGCCGGAACTTCATGGCGTTAAAATTATTCCTTTAGGCGGCTTAGAGCAGATTGGTATGAATATTACTGCCTACGAATATGAGGATTCCATCATTGTTGTGGACTGCGGTCTTGCATTCCCGACAGAGGATATGCTGGGTGTAGATCTGGTAATTCCGGATGTAACCTACTTAAAGGACAACATGGATAAGGTTAAGGGATTTGTGATTACTCATGCCCATGAGGACCATATCGGTTCCCTGCCTTATATTCTCCCACAGGTGAATGTGCCGATTTATGCCACAAAGCTCACCATGGGTATTATCGAAAACAAATTAAAAGAACATAATCTGTTAAAGAACACCAAGCGTAAGGTAATTAAGCACGGACAGTCCATCAATCTTGGCTGTTTCCGTATTGAGTTTATCCGCACCAATCATAGTATTGCGGATTCTGCGGCTTTCGCAATTTATACCCCGGTGGGAACCATTGTCCACACCGGCGACTTTAAGGTAGACTATACTCCGGTATTTGGAGATACCTTCGATTTACAGCGCCTCGGTGAAATCGGTAAAAAGGGTGTTTTGGCATTGCTAGCGGACTCTACCAATGTGGAGAGACCGGGCTTTACCATGTCGGAGAGAACCGTAGGAAAGACCTTTGACAATTTATTTGCAGAAAACACGGCTCATCGTATCATTGTGGCAACCTTTGCTTCCAATGTGGACCGTGTGCAGCAGATTATTAACTCTGCCATTAAATACGACCGTAAGGTGGTAATCGAAGGCAGAAGCATGGTAAATATTATTACCACAGCCAATGAGCTGGGCTATATCAATATTCCGGATAATTTAATGATTGATATTGATATGATTAAGAATTATCCGCCGGAGAAGGTTGTTTTAATTACTACCGGCAGCCAGGGTGAGGCAATGGCAGCCCTGTCCAGAATGGCCGGAGGCATCCATAAAAAAGTATCCATTATGCCGGGCGATACGGTAATTTTAAGTTCTTCTCCAATTCCGGGCAACGAAAAGCATGTGTCCAAGATTATCAACGAATTATCCCGTATGGGTGCCAAGGTGATTTTCCAGGATACCCATGTATCCGGTCATGCCTGTCAGGAAGAATTAAAGCTGATTTATGCATTAACCAAGCCAAAGTATGCCATTCCGGTGCACGGTGAATACCGCCACCTGGTACGTCATGCGGAGCTTGCCCAGACCATGGGAGTGGAAAAGGATAACGTATTTATCCTTTCCTCCGGAGATGTACTGGAACTGGATGAAAACCAGGCAAAGGTGGTAGACAAAGTAACCGCCCAGGGTATTTTAGTGGATGGTCTCGGCGTGGGAGATGTGGGTAACATCGTACTTCGCGATCGTCAGCATCTGTCCGAAAACGGCTTGCTTGTAGTGGTTGTTACTTTGCAAAAATACACCAACGAAATTCTCGCAGGACCGGATATTGTATCCCGCGGTTTTGTATATGTGAGAGAATCGGAAAACCTGCTGGTAGAAGCAAAAATCGTTGTAGAGGATGCTTTGGACCGGTGTTTAAACCGTAACAGCTCCGATTGGAGTAAAATGAAAAATGTAATTAAGGATTCTTTAGGTGATTTCGTTTGGAAGCGTACCAAGAGAAATCCGATGATTCTTCCGATTATTGTGGAAGTAGAGGCATAGGAGGGGTAAGGCAATGGCGCAGAAAAGTGATGGAGCAAAAATAGCAATTGACGTATTTGGATTTATTCTGCATCTGTTGCTGAATATTATCTTTTATGCGGTTGTCATTTTTGTGATTTATAAGGTTGGAATTACTGCCAAAGACTTTTGTTATCAGGTGTTCGGCGCCTATACCATGGATGCCGAGCCGGGAATCAATATGGAAATTGTTATCGAGGATGGTGCCTCCACCATGGAGGTGGCCTCTGCCTTAGAGCAGTACCGGTTGATTCCGAACCGCCATTCCTTTTATTTAAAGGTGCAGCTGATGGGATACAAAATTATGGCGGGAACCTATATTTTAAATACGGCAATGACCTATGATGAAATATTGGGACAAATAACAAATTACGCAAATTCCATTGTGCAGGAACTACCTTCGGAGGAATAAAATAATATGATAGTTGAACCAAGACTGGTGGAATATTTAAATTCCCTGGAAACAGAACTGCCGGAGCATCTGGCGAAGCTGGAAGCTTATGCCATAGAGCATGAGGTTCCAATCATCCGCAAAGAAGCCCAGAGTCTGCTGAAGTTTTTCCTGGAACTTGCAAAACCAAAGAGAATCTTAGAGGTGGGAACAGCAATTGGCTTTTCCGCCTCTTTGCTGTGCGAATATATGCCAAAGGACTGCCACTTAACTACCATCGAAAAGGTTCCTATGCGTATTGTGGAGGCAGAAAAAAATCTAGCGGCATTAAAAAGAAGCCGGGATGTTACCTTCCTGACCGGAGATGCGGAAGAGGTGTTAAAAAACCTGAAGGAACAGGGAAATCAGTATGACTTTGTATTTATGGACGCAGCCAAGGCACAGTATATGAGCTTTCTTGCCCAGATACTTCCGATGCTGCCGACGGGAGCGCTTCTGATTACCGATAATGTACTGCAGGAAGGCTCTATTGTGGAGTCAAAGTACAGCATAACAAGAAGAGACAGAACCATTCATATGAGAATGCGGGAATATCTGTATGAATTGAAGCATAATGATGCATTAACCACTTCTATTGTGGCGGTGGGAGACGGTATGGCTTTAAGTGTGAAACGGTAGCCTGCCGAGGAAAGGAGTACAAGCAAAGTATGATAACAGGTAGAAAGAAACCGGAGCTTTTAATTCCGGCCAGCAGCCTGGAGGTATTAAAGGTTGCCATTTTATATGGCGCAGATGCGGTATATATCGGCGGAGAAATGTATGGTCTCAGAGCAAAGGCAAAAAATTTCTCAAGAGAAGACATGGCAGAGGGGATTAAGTTTGCCCATGCCCATGGCAAAAAAGTATATGTTACTGCAAATATTACAGCCCATAACCGTGACCTGGAAGGCGTAGCCGAATATTTCCGGGAGTTATCCTGTCTGGATGTTACGGAAGACGGTACCCCGGTACGTCCGGATGCTTTAATTATTTCCGACCCGGGTGTGTTTGACCTGGCAAAGGAGCATGCACCGGAAATCGAAGTGCATATCAGCACCCAGGCAAATAATGTAAATTACGGAACCTATAAGTTCTGGCACCGCATGGGTGCAACCCGAGTGGTATCCGCAAGAGAGCTTTCCCTGGCAGAAATTAAGGAGCTTCGGGAAAATATCCCTGCGGAGCTGGAAATTGAAACCTTTATTCACGGTGCTATGTGTATTTCTTATTCCGGCAGATGCCTGCTCAGTAATTATTTTACGGG
The DNA here is from genome assembly GCA_045593825.1 of Lachnospiraceae bacterium. GTDB lineage: Bacteria > Bacillota > Clostridia > Lachnospirales > Lachnospiraceae > SIG299. The sequence continues at coordinate 4,501 of JAZNXI010000120.1, read as the reverse complement.
CAGGGATGCCAATCTTGGTGCATGTACCCATCCTTGCCGTTGGAAATACTATCTCATGGAAGAGAACCGTCCGGGGGAATATTTGCCGGTATTTGAAAATGACAGAGGTACCTATATTTTTAATTCCAAGGACCTTTGTATGATTGAATATATTCCTGAAATTGTGGACGCGGGAATCGACAGCTTAAAGGTGGAAGGCCGTATGAAGACTGCTCTTTATGTAGCTGCGGTAGCACGAACTTATCGTCGTGCCATTGATGACTTTTTTGAAAGTCCGGAAAAGTATCAGGAAAATTTAGAGTATTACCGTCAGGAAATTGCTAAGTGCACTTACCGTCAGTTTACCACCGGCTTCTTTTTTGATAAGCCAAAGACCGATGCCCAGATTTATGACAACAATGTGTATGTTAAGGAATACACTTATCTTGGTATTGTAGGAAGTGTAACGGAAAACGGTACCGCCGTCCTGGAACAGCGTAACAAGTTTCTGGTTGGTGACGAAGTAGAAGTGATGCGTAAAAACGGTGACAATATTCTTGCCACAGTACTGTCTATTCAGGATGAAGAAGGCAATGCCATGGAAAGCTGTCCGCATCCAAAGCAAAAGATTTTTGTGAAATTTTCCTGCCCGGTGGAGGAATTTGATTTAATCCGCCAGAAAGCAGAAGAATAAAAAATTAAACATCACAGGACGAAGTATCCCTGCATAAAGTAATAGTAACCTTGTAAGTAAGGTCCGCTTTGAGATGCAATCTTTTCCACAGCCATTATCAACGCAGGAAGAAGAACATCTGCTGCAGGGGATGAGAGAGGGAGATTTGTCCTGCAGAAATCGTCTGATTGAGCACAATTTGCGCCTGGTGGCCCACGTTGTGAAGAAATACAATAACACTATGTATGAAACGGATGACTTGATTTCCATTGGTACCATTGGCCTGATAAAGGCGGTAGACTCCTTTAACAAGGAGAAGGGCATCCGTCTGGCTACTTATGCGTCCCGCTGTATTGAAAACGAGCTCCTGATGTTGATGCGCAGTAGCAAGAAGCAGTCGAAGGAGGTATCACTTTTTGATCCGGTGGGGTCGGATAAGGAGGGAAACACCATTCAGCTGTTGGATATTTTTGTGGCGGAAGAAACCGACATTATCGAACAGATGGAGGAACAGCAGAAACTTGGAAAACTACGGGAATACATAGATAAGGTGCTGACTGAAAGGGAGAGAGAGATTATCAATCTCCGGTACGGTTTGGCGGACGGCAGGGAGGTTACCCAACGGGAAATTGCCGACAAACTGAATATTTCAAGAAGCTATGTTTCCAGAATTGAAAAGAAAGCATTAAGAAAATTAAAGGCTGCCTACTCCTAGGCAGCCTTTGCTTTTTATTCATTTTCGTCAGAAGAGGATTGGGAATCTTTGGATTCTTCTGATTTTGGTTCTTCCTTTTTGGTTACAAACCGTCCGGTATAACCATTTTTTCTTCTGAGGGCAATAGCATCCAGTGCTTCAAGCAGACTGTGGTCTGCCTGTTTTCTACGGCTGATTGGCCGTTTTGGAAGTAAAACAGGTTCTCCGGTGTCCGGATCAATTTTTTCGATTTTACAGTAAACCATGGAGTCGGTTGGCAGTTCCTTTTTCCGTAAGTGGAATTCGGAGAAGGTTTTAACAAGATAGTAAATAACTGCAAAGGTTGGAACACCAAGCAGCATTCCAAGAAAACCAAATAATCCTCCACCGAGAAGAATGGAAAATACAATCCAGAACGGAGAAACACCGGTGGTATCGCCAAGAATGGCAGGACCGATGATGTTTCCGTCCAACTGCTGCAGCAGGAAAATAAAGAGTATGAAAATCAAACATTTTCCCGGATCAATCAGGAGTATTAAAAATGCACTTGGGATGGCACCAATGAATGGACCAAAAAACGGAATGATATTGGTAATGCCTACAAAAACACTGATTAACAATGGATATGGCATCTTTAAAATGGTAACACCGATAAAGCAAAGCATACCGATAATCAGGGAGTCGATCAGTTTGCCGGAAATGAAACCGCCGAAAATTTTGTTGGTCTGCCGGAAAATGGAGAGGGCAGCGTTAGCAGTATCCGGTTTTAAAAATACGTATAACAGTTTTTTTGCTTGTCCAAGAAATTTTTTCTTGCTGACCAGAAGATATACGGAAACAATCAGGCTGACAACAATGTTGGTTACCAGAGAAACTACCCAGGAAATACCAACGGTCAGTTTAGACATAATATTTTGTACCTGAAGGATAAGTTCGTTATTTACCCAGTTATAAACAGAGTTGGTGAGGGTTGTTAAGACTTCTTCCACATACTTTAGGATTTCAGGATTGTTTTCTAAATGTCGATTAACAAAATCGGTAATTACGGCAACATAGTCACGGAAATCACCGGCCAGTTTTAAAATACTGCTGTATAACTCAGGTACAATCATGCTGAATAAAAAGCTGATGCCTGCAACCAACAGTCCGAGCCACAGGGCAATGGAAAAAGCGGTGGCAATAAATGCTGATATTTTTACCGGGAGATGGCAGCGTTTGCATAAGGAGAAAACGTATTTATCTGTAACGGTAACCATGGGATTTATCAGATAAGCAATAACCGCACCCAAAATAATTGGCGTAAGAATAGAAAATATTTCACCGAAAAGTCCGAGGACAGAGTCCATACGGAAAACGAAGAAAAAGAATAAAATGCCAAAGGCGATAATGGTGATTACAGTGACACCCCACCGGAAATAGTTGTTGTACTTCTCGCGCATAAATTTGCTCCCCCTGTATCTGATTGTGAAGAAATAAAAGAAAACATCCCACTTTAATTTTAGTATAGCATAACTTTTTTCAAGAGGAAACTAAAATTTCTAAATTTTTAAGAAAAAATAAAAGAGTTGCTTGAGTATTCGGAAAAGGTAATATATAATGTGTTTATGCGGTTTTTTGAGGTACAAAGAAACGGTAAAGAAACGGTAAAGGAAGTAAAAACAGTGATAAAAAAACTTTGGAAATTATTTGTGAATCGTGAGACAATAACCTACGGAATTGCCGGGGTAAGTACAACGGTAGTTAATTTTTTGGCATATCATTTATTTTGCAATATTCTTGGAATACCGAACCTGATTGCAAACGCTATTGCCTGGGTCATTGCGGTGGCCTTTGCTTATGTGGTAAATGCCAGATGGGTATTCCGGGATGAAAGAGAGGAAGCTGCGGCAGAATCAAAAAAGGTAGTGAAGTTCTTTGGTGCCAGAATTGTTACTTTTGGTGTGGAAGAGCTGGGGATGTTTATTTTAGTTGACCTGCTCCGTGGTAATAATCTCATTATGAAGGCAATTGTAGCGGTTCTTGTAATTATTTTGAACTATATTTTCAGTAAGCTGTTTGTTTTTACAAAGAAAAAGGATGCTGATGAGGAGAAATAATATGGACGAAATTAAAGCAATCGTTGCCTTGAAAAAGGGAGAAGGAAGAACACTCCGGGCCGGTGGTCTGTGGGTGTATGACAATGAAATAGACTCCATTACCGGAACTGTGGAAAATGGGGAACTGGTACTGGTAAAAGATTGTAACGGCTACCCAATGGGTATTGGTTTTATCAATCGTAATTCTAAAATTACCATCCGTCTGCTTACCAGAAATAAGGATGCGGTAATCGATAAGGAATTTTTCAGAAAACGCGTTAAGGATGCCTGGGAATACCGTAAAAAAACGGTAGATACCAGCAGCTGCCGCGTAATTTTCGGTGAAGCGGATTATGTTCCGGGTATGGTTATCGATAAATTTGAGGACGTGCTGGTGGTACAGTCCTTAGCACTCGGTATCGACCGTTATAAAATGCTGATTCTGGAACTTTTAAAAGAAGAATTGGCAGCAGACGGCATTGCTGTCCGCGGTATTTACGAACGTAGTGATGCCAAGGTAAGAGAGCAGGAAGGTATGAAGCGGGAAAAAGGCTTTATATCCGAACCGTTTGATACCAAGGTTCAAATTGTGGAAAACGGCGTAAAATATATAGTGGATGTGGAAGACGGACAGAAGACTGGTTTCTTTTTAGACCAGAAATATAACCGTCTGGCAATCCAGAAGCTTTGTAAGGATGCCAGGGTGTTAGACTGTTTTACCCACACCGGTTCTTTTGCATTGAATGCGGGAATTGCCGGTGCTAAGGAGGTTATCGGTGTGGATGCTTCCGACTTGGGCTGCAAGCAGGCAGAGGAAAATGCCAAGTTAAACGGTTTGGAAAATACCGTATCCTTTGTATGTGCCGATGTGTTTGAATTATTACCGGAATTAGAGGAAAAGGGTGAGCAGTTTGATGTGGTAATATTAGACCCGCCTGCCTTCACCAAGTCCAGAAATTCCGTAAAGAACGCCATGAAGGGCTACCGCGAAATTAATATGCGCGGCTTAAAGCTGGTAAAACCGGGCGGCTATTTTGCCACCTGTTCCTGTTCCCACTTTATGACACCGGAGCTGTTTAC
>JAZNXI010000119.1:0-18589 GCA_045593825.1 Lachnospiraceae bacterium | reverse complement strand
GTGTGAATAACATTGGATTGCGCAAGCGAAGAACTCCGCATCGCAGAACTGGTGCCACACAATTATAAAAAGGTATTGTACAAAAAATATTATAACTTTATAGTATCGACATGTCCGACATCTCAAACGATAATGTCCGTTTCCGACGAACGAAATGAATTTCTTTTTCATTTTGTCCGACGGAAGCGGATATTGTCGGAGGAGTCAGGCGGACACCGATACTATAAAGTTAAAATATCCTGTACAAGCCCTTTTTAACAACTCTCGCGGCACCAGTTCTGCGATAAAGTTATTCTTCGCCAACGCATTCCAGCTTACTCACACTAACCTCGTAAGCAGTTCTCTTCTCAAATTCGGTTTCCGAAATCTTCTTCTGATATTCCCTGCTCTGGATTCTGCCCCAGATCTGGATGTGCTCACCCACGCGGAACCCTTCCGCAAAACGGGCATTTCTGCCCCAGCAGATACATGGAATATAATCCGACTTTCCGTACGGACGGTTCACTGCCAGGAGTACGTCCGCAATTTCACGGCCCAGCGGTGTCTTTCTATAAATAGGAGGCTTACAAACAAAACCGTCCAGGAAAATATAGTTTGGGCGTACCTCCCCTTCCGGCTCCTCCAAAATTTCAATTTCCCTTGCAAATACGGAAAGCACCAAACGGTTTCTGCTTTCCTCATGACGATTGTAGGAACGGAACTGTCCGTTAATCACCGCCTGCATTCCGGTGTAATCCTTCTTCACATCCAACAGTCTCTCCGATACCATCACCGGAATAATATCGTTGGACTCACTGAGTCTGCCTACAGAAATATCCATTACGTAAAATCCCTCGCCAAACACGTCGTGGCTGAATGTAAATCCCCCCATAATTTCTCCGGCGATTGTCACCTGGTTATTATCAAATACCTTATCTGTCATGTCGTATTACTCCCTTCGTTTTATCCGGTATTTCATTTTTTTGCAGTTTCATTTTACACCAACCCAATAATTTCCAAAAGTTGTAAATTTAAGTTTTTACAATTTTTGTAAAACATTTTTCCCGGTTTTTCGACAAAATATTACTTCTGCAAAATCCTTCCACCACCCTAGTGTATGCCGAAAACCCTTATTTTAAGCACAGAATCTGAAAAAAAGCCTTGAAAATCTCTTAAAATGTGCTATAGTTAATGAGTTGTAAATTGTAAAGCCTTATAATTAAGGGAGATTTTCTATGAAAACCAAACGTGAAGATATTCGTAACATTGCCATCATCGCCCACGTCGATCATGGTAAGACAACCCTCGTAGATGAATTATTAAAGCAGAGCGGCACCTTCCGTCAGAACCAGGAAGTTGCAGAGCGTGTCATGGACTCCGGCGATATTGAAAGAGAGCGCGGAATCACCATCCTTGCAAAAAATACCGCCGTTTATTACAACGGCGTAAAAATCAACATTATTGATACACCGGGCCACGCAGACTTCGGTGGCGAAGTAGAACGTGTCCTTAAAATGGTAAATGGTGTAATCCTCGTGGTAGACGCTTTTGAAGGTGCCATGCCACAGACCAAATTCGTTCTTAAGAAAGCATTGGAATTAAGCCTTCCGGTTATTGTCTGCATCAATAAAATTGACCGTCCGGAAGCCCGCCCAACCGAGGTTATCGATGAAGTATTAGAGCTTTTCATCGACCTGGATGCTTCCGATGAGCAGTTAGACTGTCCTTTCGTGTTTGCTTCCGCAAAATCCGGCGTTGCTATTTTAGAGCTTGGCGATACACCGGAAAACATGAAGCCGTTATTTGAAACCATCTTAGAATACATTCCGGCACCGGAAGGTGACGAAGAAGCCGGCACCCAGGTACTCATCAGCACCATCGACTACAACGAATACGTTGGCCGTATCGGTGTGGGCAAGGTAGATAACGGAAAAATCCGTGTCAACCAGGAAGTGGTTATGGTAAATGCCCACGAGCCGGGAAAACAGCGCAAAGTAAAGGTCAGCAAGTTATACGAATTTGAAGGTTTAAAGAAAGTCGAAGTTACCGAAGCCGGCGTCGGTTCCATCGTAGCAATTTCCGGCATTGCCGACATCCATATCGGTGATACCCTCTGCTCTCCGGAAAATCCGGAACCGATTCCGTTCCAAAAAATTTCCGAGCCGACCATTGCCATGAACTTTATTGTAAACGATTCTCCGCTTGCCGGTCAGGAAGGTAAGTTTGTTACCTCCCGCCACTTAAGAGAGCGCCTCTTCCGTGAGTTGAACACCGACGTCAGCCTCCGTGTAGAAGAAACAGACACCACCGAGGCCTTCAAAGTTTCCGGTCGCGGCGAATTACATCTTTCCGTTTTAATCGAAAACATGCGCCGTGAAGGCTATGAATTTGCCGTAAGTAAAGCAGAGGTGCTTTATAAAGAAGATGAAAACGGCAAAAAGCTGGAGCCAATGGAGCTTGCCTATATTGATGTGCCGGAGGAGTTTTCCGGCAGTGTTATTGAAAAACTCAGCAACCGCAAGGGTGAGCTGATGAGCATGTCCACCGCCAGCTCCGGTTACACCCGCCTGGAGTTCTCCATTCCGGCACGAGGTCTTATCGGCTACCGCGGCGAATTCATGACCGACACCAAGGGTAACGGTATTTTAAATACTATTTTCGACGGTTACGGCCCATACAAGGGCGATATTGCTTACCGTAAGCAGGGCTCCTTAATTGCCTTTGAAAGCGGCGAAGCAATTACCTACGGTCTGTTTAATGCCCAGGAGCGTGGTACCCTGTTTATCGGACCGGGTGAAAAAGTTTACTCCGGCATGGTTGTTGGCCAAAACGGTAAGACCGAAGACGTGGAAATCAATGTCTGCAAGAAAAAGCAGCTCACCAACACCCGTTCCTCCAGTGCCGACGAAGCACTTCGCTTGACACCGCCTAGAATTTTAAGTCTGGAACAGGCTCTGGAATTTATCGAAACCGATGAGCTTTTGGAAGTAACACCAAAGAGTTTAAGAATCCGTAAGAAAATTTTAGATCCTCTTATGAGAAAACGTTCTAAGAAATAAAAGAAACGGTGGAGTACCCATTTTGTGGTAAGGTACTCCACCGTTTCTTTATTTCAAGCACTAAATTTCGCTGCGTTTTAAAGCATCTGCAATATACTGTTTCAAATTTTCCGGTTTTTCTACGCCGGATTTTTTAAATCCTGCTTCATACTGGCTTTTTAACGCTTCCGCGGAAAGGTGGTCCGCCTCTGCCTTCAAATGGCGGCGGATACGGCGTTTTGCACGGGCGTACAAGCCTTTCAGCGCATTCGGACTATAGCCGTTTAATACCAGATACACCTGCTTTAAACAATCCTGTTCTTCCAAAGACAGGGAGCCTGTCTCAGGCTTTATCAGTTTTAAACCATACTGCATCATTTGCTGATACAGCCGCGGATACACCAGCTGCTGTCCCGGAGAAAAATCTGCTTCCTCCTCCATGAGCGGAAGCCCCCGCAGCACCAGGGAACACACCTGGGAATAATACAGTATCATCATTACCCGGTATGGCGCAATATCTCCTTTTGCAAGCTCCACCACATACTGCATAGCCTCGGTGGAACGGTCACAGAAAATTTCACGGTATACTGCTTTTCTTGTTTTACGGTAAGCAGTATCCGTCAGCTTTTCTTTATTTTTTTCCAACACATCCGCATAATCCCAAGGATTTTCTGCCAGCTCTTTAATCCGGCCGGCGAACTCCCTGTTTGGCTCCACCCCGTCTAAATACCTCATAACCGTGGTGTCACCCCAGCCAAGAAGTCTGGACAGCGGTTTTTTTCCTATGTCATACCGCTGCATCATAAAAAGCAGCAGCTCCTTTGTGGTTTTCACCATAATCTCTCCTAATATTTACGGAATTCATTAATGTCATGAACAAGAATCTTTACACCTTTAATCAATTGGTCAAAGAGCCCTGCCTGATACAAGCTTACTACAATCATGCCCACCGGAATACCGATAATCATGCCGATAACCCCGGCGAATTTATAACCGATAAACATATACAAAAGTGCGGCCAGCGGATTGATTCCCACACTGTCGCCCACCAATTTCGGCTGCAAAATTTGTCTTACCAACTGGCATACCAGATAAAGAATTCCAAGGAATATCGCCTGCTTGTAGTCTCCAACCACGATATCAACTACCAACCATGGCCAGAACACCGCCCCGGCACCGAATACCGGAAGAAAGTCCAGAAAAGCGATGACAAATGCCAGCAGGAACGAGTAACGGATATCTAAAATTTCAAATCCGATGAACATGATAACCGTAAGAATTACCATGATTTTAAATTGTGCCTTGAAATAACCGCCCACTGCCTTTTTAAAGCAGCCCAGAACCATGTGATAATACCGCTTCACGGATTCCGGCATCACGTTCGTCAGCCAGTCACCCATATTATCATGTTCTGCGGTCAGGAAATACGCCGCCAATACAGTAATAATGGTAAAGAAGATAACTTCCACCACACTTCCCACATAAGAACCCACCGTAGAAATGGCAGGAAGCTCAATGCTTGCCACAAAGTTTTCACCCCAGGCAGACAGACTATCCTGTAAAGTGTTCAATGTCTCCTGCAAAGAAATTGGCAGTTTGCCGAACAGACCGCTCAGCTTATCAGCAAAATTAGCCAGTATTTCTGCCACCTCATTATAGATAGCAAATCGGTCATCGTACAGGTTCATGGTCTGCTTCACGAGAAAAGAAATCAGCAGATAAAGTACCCCAACCACCGCAGCCAAAACCAGGACAATCATAAATACCGAACCGTATTTACGGGCAATCTTTACTTTTTTATCCAAAAAACGGACAATCGGGTTGGCTATGGAAGCGATAACAAAAGCAATTACAAAGGGCATAAAGAACCGGATAAGCTTTGGCCCCAGCAACACCACAAGCAGAATGCCAGCCAAAGTTAAAAGGAAATTCACAAAGATTCTTGCATAAATTTTTGAGTTGTTCATATCTGCGGCTCCTTTCCCCTAAATACGAAACAAACGTCTTGCCATAAAGGTAATAAAGAAAATAATGGAGGCCACCAGCACCAACATCGGTCCTGCTGCCACATTTAAATAGTAGGACAAAATCAGTCCCAGCACACCGGAAAACACAGAAATCATCACAGAAAACAGGTGATATTCCCGGTTGTCGGATGCGATGTTTCTGGCTGCCGCCGCCGGCAAAATCAACAATGCATTGATAATAAGAATGCCGACCCAACGGACGGAAAGCATAACAATTACTGCCACAAGTACCACAAAAACATTATCAAGCAGCGTTACCGGAATCCCCTTACTTTTTGCCAGACTCCGGTTGATTCCGATACTGTGCAATCCATTATATGCCACACACCAGAACGCCAAAGTTACCACCAGGATGAGTAACAGACTAACTATTTCCTTACCGGTAATGCTTAATATGTCGCCAACCAAAAGTGCGGAGTACTTGGAAAAATTGCCGTTTCTTGACAAAATCGCCAGACCTACAGCTACACTTAAGGAAGAAAACACCGAAATTACCGTATCGGAAGATACGATATTTTTATGCCGTATGAAGTTTAGCAAAAGTGCAAATGCCACCGCAAACAGCATCATGGAAACACTGGTATTTCCAATGCCGAACAGTACACCGATAGCCATACCGGTAAAGGCAGAATGGCCCAGGGCATCCGAAAAGAACGCCATACGGTGATTTACAATCAGGGTTCCCAAAATCCCAAACAGCGGGGTAATAATCAACACCGCCAACAGGGCATTTTTCATAAAATCATATTGCAGAAACTCAAAAGGCTGCATAACCAAACACCTCCTTGAATTCCTCACTGCCCATAACTTCTTTTGCGTCCCCTTCCTTTAACACGGTGCGGTCCAGTAAAACCACACTGTCTGCATATTCTGCTGTCAACTCTAAATCATGGGATACCAGAATAATGGACAAATCATACTGCTGCTTCAAATCATTTAAAATTTTATAAAACAGCTTACGGCCGTTGCGGTCAATACCGGATACCGGCTCGTCCAAAATGAGAAGATTCGGCACCGGAGTGCAGGCAATGGTAAGCAGAACCCGCTGCAATTCTCCGCCGGACAAATCTCCTACCTGCTTATCAATCAATTCAGCACCACCAAATACCTGGAGGCGTTCTTTAATTTCTTCATATAACTTTTTACTTTTACGTAAAAACACCGGTACATTGGTGGTATAGGCCGCCACCAGATCGTACACACTGACCGGCGCATTTTTCTCAATATTTAAATGTTGCGGAACATAACCCACCCGCAAATTTCCGATGGTATTGTCTTTTAAGTCACGGAACTCAATCAAACCCTCATACGGGACTTCTTTTAAAATAGATTTAATGAGTGTAGACTTGCCTGCACCGTTTTTGCCGATAATCACCGTCAGGGCACCACAGGCAATACTTAAAGACACATTTTCCAAAATAGTAGTAGGACCCGCCTGCACCTTGAGATTTTCAATAGCCACCCGGTGAAAACCGCATGGCTTTGTCTTTATCAGTTTTTTATATATGCTTTTTTTATAAACGGCCTGCTTTTCATCCTCCACAAAGCGTCCTTTAATACGGATACCCTGTGAGCCCTTGCCGGCCGGACCAATCTCTTTTTTCATACAAACCTCAACTGCCTGACTGTCCTGTTACTTTTTTAAAACACTTAATACGTCCAAATTGTTCCGCATATCCTCATAGTAGCTATCCCGGCTTCCGTCGCCAACCGTCAGCGGATTCAGATAAAACACGGATGCTTCCGCTTCTTTCAAAATTTTATAAGCGTATGCTTCATACTCCCGTTCAATGAAAATATAAGCACCGCCATGGAAATTGATTTCTTCAATTACCTCTGCAATTTCACCCGCACTCGGAAGAGTCTCTTCATCCATGGAAAGGGAGGCCAGTACCTCCATGCCCAGGCTCTCTGCCAAATATGCAAATGCCTCATGGAAAATCACTACATGACGACCATTGGTGTATGGCTGCAGCTCTTCCACATATTTTGACAAGGTCTGAAGCTTTGCATCATACTCCTTCGCTGCCTGCTCCAGTTCCTCCCTCTGTTCCGGAAGTAATACCTGAAGCTCCTTTGCTACAGTCTCCGCCTGCCGGCGGTACCGCGCCACATCCATCCAGACATGACCGTTTGCACCATGGTCATGATCGTGATCGTGACCTTCGTGACCTGCCTCCTCATGGCCGGATTCTTCTTCCCCATGATGATGTGCCACGCCCTCCAGCAAAGAAATCCCGTGGGAGGCTTCTATCACCGGGAGCTTTTCATTACTTTCTATCACCTTTTCCATGAATAGCTCCATTCCGGCACCATTAATCAAAAAGGCATCTGCCCGGTCTAACAGTTTCATATCACGGCTGGTCAGCTGATAATCATGCAGACAGCCTGTCTGATTTTCTGTCAGGTTGGAAACCGTTACTCCCTCTACACCTGCGGTCAGGTTCTCTGCCAGGACATACATAGGGTAAAAGGAGGTAACCAAAAGGAATTCCTCATCATTCTTTATTTGTTTACTGCTTCCCGCCGACAGACACACCAGATACCCTGCCAGGGATAACAAAACCATAACTCCCAAAAGGAAGCCCAGCTTCTTTTTAAACATAATTGAACCTATTCTTTCTACTCGTCTCTCTGCCATCTTCCGGAAGCACCGCAAGGAAGCACAAGGCCGTTACATTTTACCGGAAGACCGATTTCATCGGCAGTCACAACGCCGCCGAATTTCTTTTGTAATTCTACACCAAGCAGGTAGCTGAGCACTGCCGGCTGTAATCCTGTAGTATAAGAATTAATCAGGAAAAATAACGGTTCCGGCTTTAATACTCCGGTACAAAGCTTTACAAAATCGTGAATACTTTCTTCGATTTTCCAGATTTCACCCTTAGGGCCTCTGCCGTAAGAAGGCGGGTCCATAATCACCGCATCATAGAAATTGCCGCGGCGGATTTCTCTTTCTACGAACTTAACACAGTCATCCACAATATAGCGGATTGGTGCCTCTGCAAGCCCGGAGGACGCTGCATTTTCCTTTGCCCAGGTTACCATACCCTTAGAGGCGTCCACATGGGTCACTGCTGCACCTGCTTTGGCTGCTGCCACAGTGGCACCACCGGTATAAGCAAATAAATTTAACACCTTGATTTCACGGTTTGGGTTGGCCTTCTTTGCTGCCGCAATCTTAGCGCCAAACCAGTCCCAGTTTACCGCCTGCTCCGGGAATAAACCGGTATGCTTAAAGCTGAAGGGCTGCAGGTGGAAGGTTAACTCCTTATAATGGATATCCCACTGCTTTGGCAGGTCGAAAAATTCCCAGTCGCCGCCACCCTTATTGCTTCTATGATAATGTGCATTTAACTTTCTCCACTCCGGAATTTTTTTCTCGGTGTTCCAGATAACCTGTGGGTCCGGACGAAGCAAAACATAATCGCCCCACTTTTCCAGCTTTTCACCACCGGAGGCATCCAGCACCTGATACTCTTTCCAACCGTCTGCAATCCACATATTATTCTAATCCTTCCTCTTCGTTCTTCTCTTCAGATATTTCTTCCGTCATCTCCTGTGTCTGCTTTTCCTGCTTTACCACCGGACAAAGCTTATGATTAATTGCCATACCCATACCGATTAATACATAAAAGATTGGTGTTACAACAATTAAGGAGTCGTTGGCAAAACCGGAAGCAATAAAACCAATGGTGCTCAAAAAGACAGCAAAGCCCATCCATTCTTCCATACTTTCATACTTTTGGAAACCATAACGCTTGCAGCTTCCCACAAGATATATCACATAAAACGTAAGGAATGCGATTAACGACAGAGTACCTGTCTGCACACCCATCTGCAGGAAGAAATTATGCGGTCTTGTGAAAATAATGTTGTCAAAACCACTCTTATATCTTGCTACATAGTCATTTTGCGGAAATTCAATACCAAAGGTATCCGGACCGGAACCTACCACAAAATTACTGAGAAGAATCGGAATACTTCTGCCCCATACATAACCTCGGCCACTGGCCACAGCCTCATAGCCGTAAAATACGTTGTCTGCCATGATACACTCATCTACACGGCCGTATTCACTGATATATTTATAATTTCCGACAACAATCTGGTTGGTAAAGTAGAAATTTCTTCCGTTGATTACCAGACCAAAGGCATATCTGTCTTCATAGGATGCTGTCTGAATGGCAATGACTTCCCCACTGTTTAATGTAAAATATCCGTAGGAACCATCCTCACTGTAGGTAACCTCCTTTTGCTCATTGCCTTCAAATGCAACATAAGCAAAACCACTGGAGGAAATCGGCATCATTACCGTATACTCCGTATCCTCGCAAACCACCCGGACACCGTTTCCGGTGGTATCTACGCCAAGTACCGGATCGGAAGATTTTTCAATAGCAAACATCTGCTTTAAACGGTTGGTAAGCAAATTATCACGGTAAGTATCTAACAGGGAGAATGCCATTACCACAAAAGTCACTCCCGGAATAATCAGATACCAGTACTTCCAGATTTTGCGTCCCAGGAAAAGCAGCATTACCACCGCCACTGCCACTACGGCAATTAAACCGGTACGGGACTGGGAAGCGAACAACATGACCAGAAGTCCAACTAAAGTAAGACCACAAACAATTTTCTTCCAAAGCTGCTTATTCATAACAAAACCGATAAGCACCAGCGGTACATACATTGCAACATAAGTACCCACATAGTTTGGGTTAAACAGCGTACCATAGGCCTGTCCTACCGGGAAGTTCAGCTGAAGCGGACCATACGTATTGATAAACTCATTTCCGGCAAAAATACGCTGTATTCCTTCATTTAAAAGCGGGTCCTTACCAATTGTTTGAAGCACACCAACCAATGCCATTAAGGTTCCGCCGATAACTCCCGCTGTTGTCAGCTGATTCACATCTTCCATGGAATCAATTGCTATAAACGCATAAAACGCCACGATTACATAACCAAGCAATACGCCCACCGGTTCCTTGGCATCCATGGAACCCAATAAGGAAAACGAATAATCCTTTGAGCATACTGTGGATAAAATCACAAAAAGCATATAAACAAACAACGGCAGAAACATCAACAGATTCTTTCTTCTCTGCGCTTTTTCCGTTTTAATCAGCTTGTAAATTGCCAGACCTAACACAACCGCAGCCACCAGCATAAATACAATCATTTTTCCATGCAAAAACACATCGGAATAAGTATCATCCACCGAGTGCCACGGATATGCACCATATCCTGAAACACCGATAAACAAAGATATTACCAAAGGAAGCACACATAATACAAACTGCAACGGAAGCAGCTTCCAGTTCCACGTTCTTTGCTTCTCTATTAAATTCTTTTCCTTCTTTTTGTAACTCATTTGATAATTATCCTCCATCTCTATAAAAACCTTGTCATATTAACAGGCATACTACCTCATAATACCTATATTATAATGAAACCAAAGGAAAAAGTAAATCACTAAGTAGGATTTTTCTTGACAAAAAATATTTTTTTCCGTAGTATTAATATAATCGTATTTTCTATTGAAGCAGAGTGTCTGGACTCCGCTTTTATTTTTCCATATTTTTCCTGGATTTATTTCCCCGGATGTATTTTAAAGAATGGTTTGGTGTCAATTTTGGTGTCAATACCGGTGTCAAAAACCGTGTCATTCCGATGCCCTTTTTTCATGTTACAATCCTACGGACAAAGCATGAAAATTCACAAAACAACAAATACTAAAGACAAACTTTGTCAAAATACAATTCGCAGAAAGGAGCATTCACTCATGGAAAATGCAACAAAAGAACAGCGCCTGCCAAAGGGAATTTCCAAACGCGCAGACGGAAGATATCAGGGAAGGTTTACCTTCCAGGGAGAACGTTTTACCCTTTATGACCGGGACATCAAATCCCTTCAGAAAAAGATGGCGGATGCCAAGTATGAAATGGAACACGGCATTTACCTTAATGCCCGCACTATGACCCTCAATACTTTTTTTGAAACCTGGGTAAATGAAATCAAGGAGCATACGGTCAAAGCCAACACCATCAGTGTTTACATGGAAATTTACAAAATCCATATTGCTCCCGTGCTTGGCCGGATGCAGGTTTCCTCCATTAACAAGCTGATGATACAACGCCTATTAAACAACATGTCCAAAAACGGGCTTAGTCCAAATACCCTGGCGAAAACAAAAGCCATTCTATACAGCATTTTTAAGGAAGCTATGGAAAACCGGATGATTTCCTATAATCCCTGCGAAAATATCACCATCCGCCGGGATAAAACGGAGCGGCGTGTTCTAAGCTACGACGAACAACGGCTGTTTTTAGAAGTTCTGCAGGGCAGCCGCTACGAAACCCTTTGTATCTTAGGGCTTTCCACGGGACTGCGTATCGGTGAGCTTTCCGGTCTGCGTTGGAGCGACATAAATTTCGACGAAAAAACCTTAACTGTGGAACGGACCTATGTCTATCTGCATGATGTAAAAAACCACCGGATGAAGGACGAATTTCATTCCCCGAAAACCAAGAACAGCTGCCGGACCATACGGTTGCTGGATTCCATTCTGGAGCTTTTAAAGCAGCACCGTCTGTCCCAGGAAAAGGAGAAGACAGCGGCAGGTGACGACTGGTGCCCGGTAGAAGGTGGCGAGGATCTGGTTTTCACCACAAAGACCGGCGGTCCGGTACGGGGATTAAACGTAGCAGAAACACTAAACAACTATGTCAATAAAATTAATCAAAAAGAAGAAAAGCTGGCAAAACAGGAAAAACGTGAGCCTGTGGTCTTTGAGCGGATTACTCCCCATACCCTGCGACACACCTTTGCCACCAGAGCCTTTGAAAGCGGAATCCCTCCAAAGGTGGTACAACAGATTTTGGGCCACAGCAGTCTGGAAATGACCATGGATTTATATACTCACGTAACAGAAGATGTGCAGGCCAGGGAAATAGAAAAGCTGGCAGTGTTTTTTTGATTTTGGTGTCAAAGTGGTGTCAGAGGCCTTTTTTAAGGCCTTTCCTAAGGCCTTGACGCATCCCTTGAAACCTGCATTTTTATTCAGTTTTTCAATTTTTCCTCTTTGTTATTTAAGGAGGAAATATAATGAAACCAACTCTCAGAAAAGGCGCTGTCCTGTTGGCGTCTGCTATGGTGATTTCTTCCGCAGCACCGGCCACAGGCTATGTTTATGCGGCAAAGAACTTCACCTATGCTTACCAGACCGGTGGTGAAGTAAGCAAACTCACCATGGAAAAAGGAGATGTCGTAGACTTAAGATTCCTTGGCGTCAGCGACTACAGAAATTACTCCCTTACCTGGACAAGCTCCAATCCGGCAATTGCAACCGTAGATAAGAGCGGTGTAATTACTGCCAAGGAAAACGGTACCGCAATCATTACCCTTCAGGTAGGCGATGGCAATGCGTACACCTCCGAAGGTGTAGTTGTAACTGTCGGCGAGATTCCTTCCATGGAGGTAGTTCTCGGTACATCCAAAGACAATACTTTTAACAAGTACACTCTTGAGCTCGGCCAGACCGTAGACTTAAACTTCTATGGTGTTGTTAACTGGTCCTCTTCCCTGTACTCCACCCGGTGGAGCTCCTCTGATGAAGGTGTGGCTGCCGTAAATAACAAGGGTGTGGTAACCCCTGTTGCACCGGGTACTACCACAGTGACCATTGCCATCACAAATAACATAACAGGCAAAGAGCTCTCTGTTATTCCTGTAGAAATTACTGTTCCGGCTGCTGAAGTTTCCCAGGAATTCACTGCACAGCAGATTAGTGACACCCAGGTAACCCTTACCTTTGCAAACAAGGATATCACTTCCGCAGAATTAGAGAAGGGCTTATCCTTCCACTATTATGTAGGTGACATTAAGATTGCTTACCCAATCAAGGTTAGCTCCGTGAAGAACGGCGTAGCAACTCTGTCTGCTTACGTACCATTCACTGATGGCACCAGATACGGTTTCACTTACGGTGAGTCTTCCGCAGAATTTGTTGCAAGCATCGGCGAAGTGGCAGGCATCCAGTACTCCTGGAGCTGTGACGGTGATGATTACAAGGCCTATGCCGGCACCGACACCACCATCTCCTACAAGCTCTTAAACGCTCACGGCGTGGATATTACCGCAAGTGCCATGGCACAGTCCGGCGCTTCCGTAATGTTCAGCCTGGTGAAGGATTCCGAGAACGGTGACTTCTGGATTTCCGATTCCACCGCAGGCAAGATTTTCTTCAACTCCGAAAATGCTGTTGCCCAGGTAGAAATCGAATATCTTACCGGCAAGTATGATCCGGAAACTTATGAACCGGTACCGGGTCCAAAGGCAGTTGCTACGATTGTCAGCACAAAGGCTCCTGCTTACGGCATTAACGTAGCAGAAGGCGGCGTGGCAACCATCGTTAAGGATTCCGCTGCTGCAGGCGAAAGCATTGACTGGAGCAAGGCGTCTTCCGTAATTGCTCTCGGAGACGACGAAAAGAACTCCTTCCGTCTCGTAGCAAAGCTTAAGGACACTAAGGGCAATTCCGTTTACACCGATACTATGGATGCAGAGAAGGGTACTTTCTCCTTCGCTACTACCAATAACGCTATCCTGTATGTGGCTGAAGACGGTTCCTTAATGACAAATAATACCGGTACCGTTAACGTACTTGTATACTTCACACCGGCAGGAACCAATACATCTTCCGTAGTTGCTGTACTTCCGGTTACCGTACGTCCGGCAAGAGCAATCAGCAGCCTGGTACTTGACAAGTCCTCCGATGTGATCTCCACAGAATCCGGTAACGGTTTCAACGAAACTACCTTCAAGGTAACCTTAAAGGATCAGCTGGGTGACTTAATTGCAGGTGACATTGAAATCACAAGCAACTTAAAGACTCTTCCGAACGGTGCTACTGCTGCTCCTGTGGTAAGTGCGGTAGAAGGCGCTGACGGCGAATACACCTTCACTGTAACCGGCAGCACTGAGAACCTTCCTTCCGGTGCCAACGGCTACGCATATACCTTTACCGTAAAGGCAGGTACACTTACTAAGACCTTCAATGTTACCGTAAAGAAGCCGGCAGTTGATAAGAACGGCAACCTGGTAATCTCCGGTTACAAGATTGAATTCTCCGGCGATGATGACTTAAAGACAACTGACGCAAACAAGAAGATGGCAACAGCAACTCTTTACCTGTTAAGCAACGGTGTAAAGGCTCAGATTGCTGAACTTGCCGTAAAGGATGCTTCCATCTCCAACATGAAGGCAGGTAACTACTACTACACCGTAACCAAGGGCAGCACTGCTGTTAACGCAGAAGCAGCCAGCGGTTCCGCAATCCAGATTCCGTTAACCGACATTAAAGAAACCGAAGTTGGCGGCTCCACCATCAACGTGGTTGACAAGACCAAGAACGGTTCCGGTGTCTACACTGTAACCATCTACAAGGGTATCGGTTCCACTACAGGTGCTACCGCATCCGCTCTGACTCAGGTGTCCAGAAGCACCTTAACCGTTAAGGACAGCCAGGCAGCCCTTTCCTACGCAGGCAAGAGCTCCAACACCTTCGCTTCCGTAGACGGCGGCGTAGAAGAGCTTGTAAAATCCAGCTTCAAGTTTAAGCTCGGCGAAACAGTTTTAGATGATGCCGGCGACTACAGCAACATCAAGTTAGTAGTTAACGCCAACAAGTTAGACGACAGCGGCATGTTAAAGCCGGGCAGCGTATGCTACGTGAAGTCCGTTGACTTCTATGTAGAAACCGCAGAAGGCAGCAACACCTATGTAAAGTACACCGTGGCAGTAAATGATTACGTGGAAGTAAAGTAAGAAAGGAAAAGAATTATAAAATACGAAAGACAATAGAAAATACGATGAGATGAAAAGGATCCGGGAATGATATCATTCCCGGAGCCTTTTAACTATTTAATCTTATTTTTACTGGAATACACCTGTCTTAATTGCCTTATTTACTTCACAAGACTTAATGTAAGACATGCCATAAGGATTTGTTCCATCAACCGGAACTGCAAATTCAACCTTGCGGATTACTACGGTGTTGCCCTGCATTACATACTCAACATTAGTAATCATTGCAGAATTCATAGTATTCCATGCCTTACCACCAAGATTAAAGGTAAGAGTATTGGCAACTACCTGCTTAATTCCCATCTGGTCATCATTGCCGCTAACTGTAAGAGGTGTAGAAACGTTCTTTACTGCACGGAAGGAAACATCCTTTGTATTGTCTTCCACGGTGAAGGAAGTAGTTAAAACAGCCTTCTGTACTACTGTTCCTACATTGACAATTCTTGTTGCTGTAACAGTATATACACCCATTGGAAGAGATTCCTGAACCAGGCTTCCTGCAGAAATCGGCGCAGATACGTTAACCTTTACACTGTTAGTTGCATTATCTACATATACACCCAAAGAAGTGCTGTTCTCAGCCATTTCAACTACCTTGTTGTCCGGACCCTTAACCAAGATATATACCTGACCTGCAGAGCAGTTGGATGTAGTAAATGCATAGTTTGCAGAAGTCTGAACATGTAAATCTTCATGAAGACCTACCTTAATACCATTGCTGCTGGTCTTGTATGCCTCAATAGTAGCATACTGTAACCATTCACCTTCCTTAGGCTCTCCTAAACTGATTCTGTCGTTTGGTAAGCCAAGGCTCCATGCGCTTACATTAATGATTCCGTTTGCAGCAATTGGATTCTGAAGAGTCACATTAATAACAATTCTCTTATTTGTAGTGATATCTGTTACTACTAATGGAACAGCCGCTGCATTTGTTACAGCCTTAATGTTCTTTGCATTGATATGAAGAGTAGTTCCGCTAATGGTAGCCGGAGCAAGGCCAGAACCGTCTAATGCGTTATGAACTTCTCGCAAAGAGGAGCTTACTTCTAAGTTTGTTGTTCCGGACCACTTCTCACCATACTGGTCTAAGAAACTAAGTTCAACATCTGTTTCACAGAATCTGCTGTCATAACCGGCCAGAGCAGAAGTAGCAAGAGTTACTCTTGTATTGTCTGCAATAATGGTATTAAGTCTGCTTTCTTCTAAAACAGTAATCTGGCTTGCGCCAATATTCTTTGTATAGCTGCCGGTGCCATTTAAGCCATTATTGGTTAATGTAATAATAATAACAGTCTTGGACAATGCCTTAAATGCAAAGAGTGAACCATCGGAAGCCACAATAATCTGATTCTGGTCTGCCGCACTAAATTCAACACCATATCCGAACTTGCTAAACATTTGATCATAGTCGTTGATAGAATAAATATTATTTTCTTTATCAACGCCACGCTCATCGGTTACAAAATAATTGCCGTAAGTATCGGAGAGCATTGCAACAAGTTTTACATTGTCTGTGTTTGCAACAGTCTGGGCTGTTGTGTTGTCCCAGTCAATCTTGGTTACGCTGTCATCAACCAGAGTGGTCTTAACAACGCCGACAATTCCGTAAGCCGGAAGCTTTGTGGAACGAATAGCAACTGTGCCGGTAAGATCCTTGGAATAGCCCTGATCGTTATAATATGTATAAGTACCTGCAATTACAGCGGAAACATTTGGTGCATAGAAATGAAGGGTCTTATCGCCAATAACAACGTTATCATAATACTTATTAGCAGCAAAAGTGTAGCTCATATAGCCTCTGTCTGCATAAGTCTCTGTTACATCGATATTACCATAGTATAAGCGGTAAGATAATTCTACCGGAACATCAATAGCGGATGTACTGTCATAAGCGTATGCCACACCCTCTGTGCCAAGGCACTTGTAGGTGATTTCAATGCGGTTTGGCTCGCCGATAACAACATTTACAGTAGAACCGTTAACATCTGCAGAACCTGCCTTTACCATGTACTTTTCGCCATTGGTAAACGGAATAACCGGTACTACACTGAGCTGTCTGCCTGTGCTGTCGGATGTTACATTTGCAACTTCCCACTTTACAGGAATTACAGTATTACCTGCAGTAATTAACTGATATAACTGAATATCTGTTGTGGTGTAATCTACCTTCTGATCAAAGGTTAACAGTAATTCCTTGTCGGACTTTAAAGTTACAGAATAGCCAACATACTCATCAGACGGAACCGGAGTAACGGTTGGAGTAGGTGTTGCCGTTGCTGTAGGAGTTGGAGTTGCGGTTGCATTTGGCTTCTGGGTTGGGGCCGGTGTTGCTGTTGCATCCGGTTTCTTTGTTGGAGTCGGTGTTGCTGTTGCAGCAGGTGCCTCACCTTCTCCTTTTACTAAAAGAGCAATTGGAGTTGCCTCGAACTCTTCACCGCTGAAAACTTTTTTAACTGTAAGCTGAATTACGGAAAGGCCCGGAGCTACCGGAGTGATAATACCCTTTTCATTAATGGTTGCTACGGATGTATCTGTGGAGGACCAGTTAAATTCATATCTGTCTCCCACATTATCCTTGATACCATTTGCCTTTAACGCGATTTTCTGATTCATCTCCATGGTGTAGGACTTGATTTCTTCTTTGTTGGAAGTACCAATAGTTACTTCCTGTTCGATGGAATCAACATAAACAGTTACACCTGTGGATGTGTACTTTGTGCCATCACCACCGCTAACGGTTAATTTGATGGTTGCCACGCCTTCGCTAAGTGCAGTAATAACACCTGCGGAGTCTACAACAGCTACCTTTGTGTTGGAACTTACCCATTTATACTTGTAAGTCTTCCAGTTGGACACGCCGTTGAATTTTAAGTCTACCTTTTCACCCTTGTTTAAAACTAAGGTGGTAACGGTATCCCCTGTTACCTGCTCAGCATAGGTAAATGTCTTTGTTGTTGCCGCCTCAGCAACCTGGGCTGCAGGAGCAATCATAGACACTGCCATTGCAAAAATAAGAGCCAGGGAAAGCTTTTTAAATGTCTTTTTCATACTTCTTCTCCTTTCAATTTCATATATGGTCCTTATATTCCCTTATACGTTTCTTATTATAGCCTATTTTGGTAAATATTCCAAGGGTAGATTTATGTTATTTATGTGTCCTTTTTGTGTCAAGACAGGAAGAAAGTACCAGATGGTGTGGTCACCTTCTCATTTTCACCTGCATCCTCTTGCATATTTTCTCTTTTTTTCTTATAAATATTCATCTTCTATTTATTACCAAAACTGGTTAATAATGGAAGGATATACTACTTAAGGAGGAAATTATGATGAAGAGTTTCTTTAAGAAGCTTTCCCTCGTTATGGCTCTTGCTATGGTTGTATCCATGATGGCTCCAGCCGCTTCTGCTTTCGCAGCTGATCTTGTAATCGCTGAGCAGAAAGAAGCAAAGGCTGACGCTAAGGAAGAGTATAGCGTGGCAGTTGACGACGAAGTAGACTTTAAGTTCTACGGCGCCGCAGCAGGATGGCAGGATCTCTATAAGTGGGAATCCAGCGACGAAACAATTGCTAAGCCTGTCGTAAACGAGAAGGGCGAGCAGGATGGTAGATTCGAAGGTGTCAAGGATGGTGAAGTAGAAGTTACACTTACTATCGGCGAGCAGAAGGCTACTGTTA
>JAZNXI010000118.1:0-17891 GCA_045593825.1 Lachnospiraceae bacterium | reverse complement strand
CATGAAGCTTTGCACATCCATCTGCTCACAGAACCGTTTATAGTTTCCACTGTGGGACATATCAGCGGTGGATGCCCATTTACAGAAGTCACGGTATTCTTCCAGTGCTTTCTCGGTACCGGAGTCTAATCCACCATTTTTTATAACGGTAACATTGCTTTCATCAATTCCGTAATGGGATTGGATGTAGTAGTCCTCCGGCTTTTCACGGAGAAGATAAAATCCCCAAAACTCTCCGTTGATAAACAAAACGTACGGTTCCGAACGCATGATATCAATACCGGTATCAACGGCAAGCTCCTGGATAAAGGCATCCCGGAAGTGAAGAACGTGGTCGTTGCCTCCGTTTCGCAGCGTTATTTTATCAAATTTTTTGATTTCGTTGCCGTAAACATCGGTAAGGCCGTCAAAGAAAGGGTATCTGAGCTTAGAATCACCGTATTCTTTTCTGGCGTAAAAGCGGAAGCTTTTTTGGAACGCAGAACGGGACCAGTTACCTGAAATACGGGCACCTACATCGGCTGAATAAACCGAAGTACCGTTCTCGAATACCTGGATATTTACCGGGAATTCGCTTTCCCTTCCGTCGAAATTATAATTGGTTTTGTTTTGGACATCGCTTTTGTCAAGCCTTATATAGTCGCTGCTTCTTTTCCACTCATAATATCTGGAACCAATCATATAGGCGCCGGTATCCTTGTGGAACAGGAGATTTTTGTCAGTTACCATGGAAATGACCCGCAAATTTTTGTAGTAAGGTGCGGTTTTTCCAACGAAATAACTATTGGTTATTACAGGACCGAAGGAACCATCTGCGGATTTAACAACCGCTCGGATATGCATGCCCTTGTCAAGGTTATGGAGGGGAGGATAGTACGCGTTCAGGGAGATGTCGGTAATATTACTGAGGATATTTGGTTCGTCGGTGTTGTTATAAATCTCAATTTCCTGTTTGTAAAGACGGGCGGTTCTGGACGTCCGTGGGTCGGTACCATCGATGGTATAATATATTTCTGTATTGGCTCCGGAGGATAAGGTAACCGAGAAATATTCGTCATAAAAACCGCCTTCTTTGGAAAAGACGGGAATCAGTACAGTATCTTCCGCAGGGACTTCCGTAGGCGAAATAACCGGCAGGGATTCTACTGGCGTAGCCTCTTGCGGAATAGGTGTAGGAATGCTATCCGCAGACGGAGTTCTGTTACATGCAGCAAAAAGTAGCAATAATGGAATAACAGAAAGTAGGAAGTTGCGTTTGGTCATAAGTATGTCCTCCGATTTTTATGGTTGCACTAAAGTCTTTATCTTAGTGGCCCATATAAATTGTTTTCTACATAAATCATCATATCGTTGCGACGGACCATGTACACCACCAAGGCTAAAATCGGTGCAAGCCCTGCAACTAACGGTTTGGAAAGAAGAATGCCGGCGGCAAGCATAACAAGCAGAATGACAGCCAGTGACAAGTTGGTAACCAAATGGTCTTTTTGCCATTTGCGCTTCCAGAAGTCAGAGCGCTCTTGGAAAGAAAAAGGACTGCCGGATAAAATGCCCGCAATGGTTTCTTCTGCTTTTGCCTGATAGTTTTCCTTCGGAATGCGTTCGCCGCAGAGAATTTCATTGATGCTGACAGCATACAACTTACTTAGTTCCTGTAACATCTCCACCGGCGGAAGATAGTTGCCGTTTTCCCAACGGGAGATGGTTTTGTTTGTAACGCCCAGTTTTTCGCCAAGGGCTTCCTGAGTAAGGTTCTGTTCTTTGCGAAGTGTTGCTAAAAAGTTTCCGATTTTGATTGTGTCCATAATGAGTACCTCTCTTTGACTTTATTTTACCATAAAGCATAGCAGAAGCAAAGAAAAAAGTATTCCCCATAGACAGCGAATGGATGTCCAATACGCTGTTTGTGGGGAATTGTTAAGTAAAAGGACAATTTATCAAGAATTACTTTTTTCGAAGTTTCAATGCCTTTAGTGCTAATTTAGTAACATCTTCCTCATCCATGTAGAAAATCATATCTTCTACAGGAAATCCTTTTTCTATGGCAAGCATAGCAAGTTCGCCAACATCTTCGGAGTCCATGTGGAAAATGGCATCATTCAAAAGTGTTCCTTGTTCCATTGCATGTAGCGCCAATTTACCAATGTCTTCAGAATCCATATACATAAAGCAATCATCAACAGAGTGCCCTTTGTCAAATGCAAGCATAGCGAATTCTCCTACATCCTCAGAATCCATGTAAAATACTGCATCGGACAAATACATGCCTTTTTCTAACGCTTTGATGGCAACCTTTCCGATATCTTCGGAATTCATATGGAAAATCAGGTCACTAACATCTTCTCCGTTTTCTAATGCGGCCATGGCAAGTTCTCCGATGGATTCTTCATCCATATATGGGAGAAAGATAGAGAGGTCAGTAAAGGTAGAAACATCCGCTTTTTCTAAAATTTCTTCTGCCTGTTCCGGTTTTAGAAGAGGAAGCGTATCTGCAATTTCCTGCTCGGTTACGTTACCGTCTTCCATATACTCATCAACTGTATCATTCAGCACTGCTTCGACTAACTGTGCTTTACCGTTCAGTAATTCATCCACCGAAATGTGGAAGATTTCTGCCAGCTCCGGCAATTTAGAAATATCCGGCATGGTGTTACCCCGCTCCCAGTTGGACACTGCCTGAAAACTGATGCCAAGTTTGTCGGCAAGCTCCATCTGTGTCATGTTATTTGTTTTTCTTAAATCAGTAATTTTCTTTCCAATCTGCTTCATATCAAACATAATTTATTTTCCTTTCCAATCTGTTTTTCGGAAAAAGCTTTTTCATGCTTTCATTGTAGCAGATGTGGCGGAAAAGTCCATCAATTCGTGATTGAATCATGAAAAAACGAAAATTCAAGCGCTGATTGAATTGCCTAAACATTGACTTGAAGGATATTCGGGCGTAAAATGAAGATAGATTTCATTGACTTTAGGAGGAATTATATGAAGAAACTAACGAAGATTATTACAACAGGAATTCTAATGTCATTCACAATATTGGCGGCTTGTGGGAAACCGCAGGAGACATCTGTGGCACCAACGGTAACACCGACACAAGCGGTTCTGCCTACAACTGAGCCAACGGCAACATCCACGCCAATACCAACGGTGGAGCCAACAGCAACGCCGGTACCAACCGCTGAGCCAACGGCGACATCCACGCCAATACCAACGGTGGAACCAACAGCAACACCGGTACCGACCGCTGAGCCAACGGCAACGCCAACACCGGAACCGACGGCAACACCGACACCGGAACCGACGTCAACACCAACGCCGGAACCGACGGCAACACCGACACCGGAACCGACGGCAACACCAACGCCGGAACCGACGGCAACACCAACGCCGGAACCGACGGCGACACCAACGCCGGAACCAACGGCGACGCCAACGCCAACTCCAACGCCAAAACCAACAGCAACACCAACTCCGTCACCAAGACCAACGGCATCGCCAACGCCGACACCGGATCCGAACCGGAATGTATATGAAGTCTCGGTATATCCGGGTTCGGGTGTTTCTTCGATTCAGTCCTTGCTGGATATGAACCGATACGGAAGCTATGATGAGCTGATAGTGACCCTTCCTAAGGGCGAGTACTATCTGGACGGAACTTTATATGTGTATTCCAATACGACCATCAAGGTTGAAAAGGGTGCAAAGATTTATAAAAACCGTGTCTATGGTGCGGTAATTGAAGGCGGTATTCTTTCTGACCGGGGTGGTTATGAAGGCTGCAAAAATATTACGATTGACGGTGGTCTTTGGGATGCCAAGGCGATTATGAACCTGAGCGAAGGAACGGAAACCTTCCGTTTCATCCACGCTTCCAATATAACCATTAAGAATGCGGAATTTTCCAATCTGCCGGAGGACAGCCATTTTGTTGTTCTGGCAGGTGCAAAGGATGTGTTGATAGAAAACTGCAGTTTCCATGGATACGGTAATGACGGAGATTCTCACCGTGAACCTAAGGAAGCGGTGCAGCTGGATGTGGCTCACAGCGTGGAAATTGTACCGACAGACCAGTGGATTTCCTGGGACGATTTGCCGTGTAAAAATGTAACCATCCAAAATTGCGAGTTTTACGATTATTCCAGAGCAATCGGCAGTCATACCGCAGTGGCGGGCGTATATCATGAGAATATTGTGATACAGGATAATGTCATCCGTGATATGGAGGAAGTTGCCCTGAAACTGTACCAGTATAAAGACAGTTTGGTATCCGGCAATGAAATCAGCAACTGTGCAGGTGGTATTGTGGTTTATACCGAGCTGGGAAATTCCAAGAAGGATGCCTACTTTAAGCCTCTGAGCGGAAAAGCGGCCGCAGAACCGAAAATACTTAATGTTGTGATTGAAGGAAATGAAATCAGTGACATTACGGTAAAAAGCGATGCTTATGGTGACGCCATCCGAATCAGCGCTACAGAAGCGCTGCCAATGAGTGGAATTGAGGTAAGGAACAACAAGATTTCCAACACTCTGCGCTACGGTATTTTTGCTACAACAACCTCTAATCTGGTTCTTAGCGATAATACAATAAAGAATGTTCCGGGCTACGGAATTATTTTGGAAAAAGATAGTATCAATGCCGATATTTTGGATAACCGGATTTCCCATACCGGTAATTGCGGAATCTGGATTGCCAGCGGCAGTGTGGGTGCTCTGATTCGCGGAAACGAAGTGGCAGACTATGCAGAGAAGGAAGAAAAGAAGTACGGTATTGCCATTTACCAGGCAGGAAGCGAGAAGAATAAGACCGTTATTTCACAGAATAAGGTTACAAATCCGGGTACGGAAACAGACCAAAACGGTATTCATTTAAATGCGTCCGACTATGTGGAGATTGCAGAAAATATCGTTACTGATGTTGCCGGCTGCGGAATTTATGTATATCAGAGTAAGTTCTGTACTATATGTGCAAATCAGGTAAGCAATACAACAAAGAACGGTATTTATGTCACAACAACCTGCGATAATACAACGATTACCGGCAACAAGGTTTCCGGCACAGAAGATATTTCTATAATGACGTATCAGGCTCCAAAGTCTGTGGTAACAGACAATGAAGTGGATACGGTAAGCAGCCTGGCGGGCATTCGAATCAGTCAGTCCAACGAATGTACCGTTACCGGAAATACCGTAACGGGTGCGTACAAAAAGCGTGAAGTCTGGTTGACGAATTCTGAGAATTGCGTGAGCAAAGATAATATAATCAACTAAATACGGAGTTTGTATAAAAGGGTGAGACATTACGTCTCACCCTTTGCTATTCTACATATTGGCGGCCTTCGTGATCCATTTTATAATTTTCCGGATAAATTAGTTCGGAAACCTTCACAAATTCGTATCCCTGTTCTTTTAAGCTGATAATCATTTTCTCCAAAGCATCTTTGGTGTACTTGGCACCGTTGTGCATGAGGATAATGGAACCGTTGCCCAGGTGCTTGTGATTGGTAACAGTGTGGATGATGGAGTCACAGCCGTAGTCCTTCCAGTCGAGAGAATCCACATCCCACTGGATGACGTGGTAACCCAGCTCGTTAGCAGCCTGAATAACCGTGTCGTTATAATCTCCAAAAGGCGGGCGGAAGACCGTCATCTCCAGACCGGTCAGTTCCTTTACCTTGTCGTGGACAATCTGAATTTCTTCCTTGCATTGTGCCTTGGAAAGCTTGGACATCTGCTTGTGGTTTTCACTGTGGTTGCCTACTTCATGGCCCTTGGCAAGAATGGTTTTAACGTCATCGGGATATTTGGAAATCCAGCCACCGGTGAAAAAGAAGGTGGCGGTGACACCCTGACGCTCTAAAATGTCAAGGAGGGTAGCGGTGTCTTCGTTGCCCCAGGCGCCGTCAAAGGTAAGGGCAATCTGCTTTTTTTCAGTTTTTACACAATAAATGGGAAGTTCTTTTTCACGGAACAGGGAAGTGGCGCTGGTAAAGACAGCATTGTCATTTAGGGTGGTGCCGACAGAACCGCCGGTGACCCGGTCGGTGATAATAGCAGTTAGAAGAAGCGTTGCAACAACGGCCAGACCTGTTTTGATGAATTTCGGAAGATTTTTTTTGATTTTAGTTTTCATGGAGGTTCCTTATAGGACAGATTGGTATAATATATTGGGAAAATCCGCAGAATATGCAAAAAAACAGGAGTCACATCAGGGAATGTGACTCCTGTTAATATTAAGAGGACAATTTAGGTTATTCTTCTTTCTTCAATTTCTTCTGTAACCAATCCTTACCATCCACAAATCTCGCAACAATATAGCTTACCACATAGTCGCCTGCTGCGTTTACCATAGTCGCCGGTGGGTCTACCAGGTTACCGATGGCCAGGGCAATCGGATAAGCAATGGCCAGCTGGTCAGGGAAGAAAATGGTACAAAGGGCAAGCTCGCCGGTGCCGCCGCCTCCCGGAATACCGGACATGGCAACGGAGGAGATGATTGCTACAAAGATAGCGGCGATGGCGCGGCCGGTGCCAAATTCCATGCCGAAGATGCCAAACAGGAAGGCAACCTTAATGATGGCGGACATGGCGGAACCGTCCATGTGCATGGTAGCACCCAGAGGAATGACGATGTTGGAAACATCTTCGGAAATTCCGGTGTCTTTGGACGCTTCCATATTGGTCGGGATAGTTGCTACGCTGGAGCAGGTACCGAAGGATACCGCTGCCGGGCGGAACAGATGCTGAAACATTACCTTGACAGCCCCCTTGCCGCCGCCGATGCGGGCGTAAATCGGGAAGGAAATAAACATGTAGATAAAGCTTACCAGGTAGTAAATTACCAAGGTGCGTCCGTAGTCGCTGATGAGCCCCGGACCAAAGTCTGCAACCAGTCCCGCAAAGAATCCGAAGAAACCGATTGGTGCGTAGTAGGTAATGATTTTAACGGTTTTCATGATACAACCGGTAATGTCGTTTAAGAGTTTGGCGGTCATGGTTTCGGAACCGCCGTTCATCTGGATACCAAAGCCGAAAAGGATGGCTGCCACAATGAGAGGCAGGATGGCCTTGCGGCTGAACAGTTCGGTAAAATCAGGCTTGGTAAAGAAATTGATAATCATATCCGCAACACCGAGGGTTTCACCAACCTCGCCTGCGGTGACGTGGTATTCTCTGGTAACAACCGGGAAAATACGTACGGTAACATACATAATCAAAGCAGCAATACCTGCGGTGGCACAGAAGGTAATAATGGTGGTGCCCATGATTTTTCCGGCCCTCTTTGCGTTTTGCATATTAGCGATGGCAGAGGAGATGGAACAGAATACCATCGGAACAACCACGCAGAACATCAGGTTTGTAAAAATAGTGCCCAGAGGTTTTAACTTTTGGGAAAAGTCCGGAGCAAAGAAACCAACAACGCAGCCGGCAGCAATGCCGATTAACATACAAATAAGGAATCCGTAGGTTTTTAAGAATTTTTTCATGGTGAATCCTCCTGTGATTTATTTTGGTAAACCTGAAAGTTATTATCTGTTTATATTATACTTGGCATTTCTTGCAAAATAAACGCAATATATGCTATAATTATTGCGAAAAATGCTATTCTGTCAATATACTGATGCAAAATGCGGCATTGAGTCAAAATGTGGGGGTAAAATGGAGAACGTATTACAAAAAGAAATTGAAAAACGCGGATATCTTTTGGAGGAGTTTCGGCTGTTTCATTTAAAGGATGCGAAAGGTGCCCGGATGGAATATCATTACCATGATTTCTGTAAATTGGTACTGTTGGTATCCGGACAGGGAGAATATACGGTGGAAGACCGGCATTATTCCCTGCGTGCAGGGGATATTCTTCTCATTGGAAACGGCCAGATTCACCGGCCGGAATTTGCTGAAGGTCCGGAATATGAACGTATCATTTTCTATATTTCTCCGGAATTTTTAAAAAAGCAGTCTACCGAAGATTGTAATTTGGAAGCTTTGTTTGACGGAATCTATGGTCATGTGCTGCGTCTGGAGGAACGGCGGTATCAAAAGGTATTTTCTTTGGCGGAGATGCTGGAAGAGGAATTGAAAAAGGATTCCTTTGGAAAAAGTGTTTTAGGCAACAGCCTGCTGCTTCAGCTTCTGGTGCGGGTGGGCAGATACCGTGATAAAGGTCAGCTTCATATAGCGGAGCGTCAGGAGGTGTCTGATGAGAGAATCAAGCGGATGCTCATTTTTATGGAAAATCATCTTTCCGAAGAACTTTCCGTGGAAGTTCTGGCGGAGCAGTTTTTTATCAGCCGGTATCATTTGATGCGGTTATTTAAAAAAGAAACAGGTCAGTCAGTATATGATTATTTGACGGAACGTCGGTTGTTTTTTGCAAGAGAGCTCATACGGCAGGGCGTGCCTGCCACAGAGAGTTGCTTTCATGCGGGCTTTGGCAGTTATTCCTCTTTTACCAGGGCATATGGGAAGCGGTTTGGAACCACGCCGACAGGGAGACACGGCAGATATCTTTCCATGGATGAATCGGACGGTGAATAAAGGTATTTTTTACGCAGTGTTTTCTAAATCAGGGATTGAGATATCATAGAAAGTATGCTATATTAATTGATTAGTGTGTGAAAGAAAAACACAAAAAGCGGACGAAATTTGAGGAAGAATAAATGCAGAAAAACAGCATAAAAAATACAACAATGTTATTTCTGGCGGCCCTTATTTGGGGCTTTGCCTTTGTAGCCCAAAGTGCGGGCATGGAATATGTGGGACCCTTTACCTTTAATGCGGTACGATGTGTTATCGGTGCTGTTGTACTGGTGCCTGTGGCGCTGCTTTATAAGCAGGAAGGGGGAAGTGGCAGCGGTGATGAAAATTCTACACAGGTAGAAGCAAAAACTGTAAAACAGGGCTGGTTTTCCCGCAATAAAACCCTGCTGCTCGGCGGTATCTCCTGCGGTGTATTTCTTGGTGTAGCAACCAATTTACAACAAATCGGTATTATGACCACCAGCGTTGGTAAGGCGGGATTTTTAACCGCCCTTTACATAGTGCTTGTGCCGATTGCAGGTTTGTTTTTTAAGAAAAAATGTCCGGCTACCGTCTGGATTGGAGTGGTATGTTCCTTTGCGGGACTGTATCTGCTTTGCATGACCGGCGGAAGCTTCGCCCTGGCGACGGGCGATTTGTTGTTGCTTGGCTGTGCGGTGTTTTTTACCGGCCATATCCTGGTCATTGATTATTTTGCACCAAAGGTAAACGGTGTCTGGATGTCCTGTATCCAGTTTTTGGTGGCGGGAATTATTTCTGCAATTCCGATGCTGTTTACCGAAACCCCAACCTGGGAGGGCATTTTTGCGGCAAAACTGCCGATTCTTTATGCCGGTGTCATGTCCTGCGGCGTGGCATACACCCTGCAGATTTTAGGACAGAAGAATTACAATCCGACCGTTGCGGTGCTGATTTTAAGCCTGGAGTCCTGTTTTTCCGTATTGGGCGGCTTCCTGATTTTGCAGGAAACCTTATCCGCAAGGGAATTGTGCGGCTGTGCCCTGATGTTTGCGGCAATTATTCTTGCCCAGCTGCCGGGTAAAAAGGAGTAAAAAATGAGTAAAGAAAAAACCATTGTAATGACAAAGGGAAATCCTTATAAATTGATATTGCAGTTTGCCATGCCTTTAATGCTGGGTAACATTTTCCAGCAGATGTACACCCTGGTGGATACCATGGTAGTGGGAAAGGGCGTTGGTGTAGATGCACTGGCGGCGGTTGGTGCATCCGACTGGTTAAACTGGATGAGTCTCGGTATGTTGTCGGGAATCGCCCAGGGATTTTCTATTCCCATGGCCCAGGAATTTGGTGCCGGCCATAGGGAAAAATTGCGGAAAACCATTGGCAACGCCATGTCCTTATCCGTAATTTGTGCGGCAATGATGCTGGTGGTGCTCCAGTTGGCGGCGCTTCCGGTTTTGCAGCTGTTAAAAACTCCGGCAGAGATTTTACCGATGGCTTTATTGTATATCCGCATCTTTTTTGCGGGAATTCCAATCAGCATGGCCTATAATGTGCTGGCAGCAACGCTGCGTGCCATGGGCGACGGAAAATCACCGTTGTATGCAATGGTTGTGGCATCCGTTACGAACATTGTGCTGGATATACTGTTTGTTATGGTGCTTCCGTTCGGAATTGCCGGAGCGGCAGCAGCAACGTTGATTGCCCAGGCGGTAGCCGCTGTATACTGTTATATTGCACTGAGCCGTATCGGAGGATTAAAGCTGACCAAGGAAGATTTTGTATTGGAAAAGCACCGGACCGGACATTTGTTAAAGCTTTCCATACCGTTGGCTTTCCAGAATGCGGTCATCTGTATTGGCGGAATGATTGTGCAGTTTGTGGTAAACGGTTTTGGCGTTTTGTTTATTGCCGGATATACAGCCACCAACAAGCTGTACGGATTGCTTGAAATGGCGGCGGTATCCTTTGGTTATGCGATTTCCACCTATGTTGGCCAAAATGTGGGAGCCGGAGAGTATAAGCGGTTAAAGTCCGGTCATGTGGCGGCACTGGTGGTTTCTGTAGCTACGTCCCTGATTATTACGGCAGCCATGCTTGTGTTTGGTAAAACCTTTATCGGCATGTTCTTATCCGGCACACCGGAAGAAATAGAAGCGGCAGGCGCTGTTGCCTGGCGGTATTTACTGTTTATGAGCCTGGCGTTGTCAGCCCTTTATTTATTATATGTGTACCGTTCTGCCCTGCAGGGCATGGGAAATACGGTTATCCCGATGCTGTCCGGTATTTTGGAGTTTGCTTTAAGAACCGGTATGGTTTTAGGACTTACCGCTGTTATTGGCAGTGACGGCATTTTCTGGGCGGAAATTTCTGCCTGGATTGGTGCAGCGGTGCTGCTTGGCATCAGTTATTATGTCATTATGGCCAAAAAGAAGTTTAATGTAGAGGAGGCAATTTAGTTATGAAAAAACTGCTCCGTTTTATGAAGCATTATAAGAAAGAGACGGTTCTGGCACCTTTGTTTAAGATGCTGGAGGCCTCCTTTGAATTATTTGTACCGCTGGTTATGGCAGCCATGGTGGATGTGGGTATTAAAAATGCCGACGTTCCGTATATCATAAAAATGGGTCTGGTGCTGGTGGCACTGGCACTCATTGGTCTGGCCACGGCGGCAACTGCCCAGTATTTTTCAGCCAGGGCTGCAGTTGGTTTTGCGGCAGAATTAAAGCATGCCCTCTTTGAGCATATCCAGTTGATGAATTACGCAGAAACCGATAAAACCGGTACTTCCACACTGATTACACGGCTTACCAGCGACGTAAACCAGGTGCAGTCCGGTGTGAATTTAGTACTCCGGTTATTCCTTCGTTCCCCGATTGTGGTATTCGGTGCCATGATTATGGCGTTTACCATTGAAGTGAAAGCGGCGCTGATTTTCGTGGTAACCATTCCGGCCCTTTCCGTGGTGGTATTCGGCATCATGTTAGTCAGCATTCCGTTGTACAAAAAGGTGCAGGCAGCCCTGGACAAGGTGCTTGGTATTACCCGTGAAAATTTAAGCGGTGTCCGTGTTATCCGTGCCTTCAGCCGTGAGGAAGAGGAAGTGGAGATGTTTGCGGGCTACAACGCATCTCTGATGGATATCCAGAACTTTGTTGGCAGAATTTCTGCCCTGATGAATCCGGTGACTTTCATCATTGTGAATGTAGCAACTATTGTGCTTATTTATACCGGGGCGGTGCAGGTTGACGAAGGAATTTTAACCCAGGGTGAAGTAATCGCACTGGTAAACTATATGTCCCAGATTTTAGTGGAGCTGGTGAAGCTTGCGAACCTGATTATTACGGTAACCAAGGCGGTGGCCTGCGGTAACCGTATCCAGACTATATTTGACCAGCCATCCGGTATGATGGTGTATACCGAAGCGGAGGCCCTTGAGGCTGCATGTAATGCGCAGACAAAGTCCGGCAAAATGGGCAGTTCAGATGCCAAGGTTGTGTTTGAACACGCAAACCTCTGCTACCCGGGAGCCGGCGCAGATTCTTTAATTGATATCCATGTGGAAGTAAAGAAGGGTGAAACCATTGGTGTCATCGGCGGCACCGGTTCCGGTAAATCTTCCTTGGTGCAGATGATTCCGCGTTTTTACGATGCCACCGCAGGCCGTGTGCTGGTGGATGGCAAGGATGTAAAAACCTATCAGCCGGAGGTGCTCCGGGATAAGGTTGGTATTGTACCGCAAAAGGCTGTGCTGTTTAGCGGTTCCATCCGTGAAAATATCCGCTGGGGTAAGGAAGATGCTTCTGATGAAGAAATTTGGAAGGCGCTTACCGCTGCCCAGGCAAAAGACTTTGTGGAAGATAAGGAAGGCGGTTTGGACTTTGTGGTTGCTCAGGGCGGCAAGAACTTATCCGGCGGCCAGAAACAGAGACTTACCATTGCAAGAGCGCTGGTTATGCAGCCGGAAATCCTAATTTTAGACGACAGTGCGTCCGCCCTTGACTATGCTACCGATGCGGCACTCAGAAAGTCCATCAAGGAGCTGGATTCCGATATGACGGTATTTATTGTTTCCCAGAGAACTGCGTCCGTGCTTCATGCAGATAAGATTATTGTTTTGGAAGACGGTGAAGTTGCCGGAATCGGCACCCATGCAGAACTTCTGGAAACTTGTCCGGTGTACAAAGAAATTCACGATTCCCAAATTACGAAGGGAGGTCAGGAATAATGGCAAAGAAATTAAATGTCCGTAAGGACACCATGAAGCAGATGTTTCATTATGTGAAAAGACACAGCCTGTTTATTGCACTTTCTATTTTGTTTGCAGCAGTTTCCGTGGCCCTGACTTTGTATCTGCCGATTTTAACCGGTAAAGCAATTGACCATATCGTTGCTCCCGGAAAGGTGGATTTTGAAGAAATTTTCAGAATTTTAGTGGTGATGGGCATATGCATCGGTGTGACCGGTATTGCCCAGTGGATTATGAATATCTGTAACAACCGTATTACCTATCATGTGGTTCATGATATCCGTAAGGATGCCTTTGATAAGCTTCAGATTTTACCTCTGAAGTACATTGACGGACATTCCCAGGGTGAAATTGTCAGCCGTGTCATTGCGGATGTAGATCAGTTTGCAGACGGTTTGCTCATGGGATTTACCCAGTTTTTTACCGGTGTTGTTACCATTGTGGGAACCCTGCTTTTTATGCTTACCATACATCCGGGTATCACGGTGGTGGTAATTGTGATTACGCCGGTGTCCCTGTTTGTAGCAGCATTTATTGCAAAGAATACGTATGATATGTTCCAGGCACAGTCCAAGGCCAGAGGCGAGCAGACTGCCCTGATTGACGAAATGATCGGCAACAAAAAGGTGGTGCAGGCGTTCGGTCGGGAAGAAGCAGTACTGGAACGGTTTGACGGGATTAACGAGAAGCTTAGAAAATGTTCTTTAAAAGCAACGTTTTTTTCTTCCTTAACCAATCCGTGTACCCGTTTTGTAAACAGCCTGGTGTATGCGGCGGTTGGTATTTACGGTGCGGTGCTTGCCATTGGCGGAGGTATCAGTATCGGTCAGCTGACCTCTTTCTTAAGCTATGCTAACCAGTACACCAAGCCCTTTAACGAGATTTCCGGAGTTATTACGGAACTTCAGAACGCACTTGCCTGTGCAGCGAGAATTTTTGATTTTATTAACGAAACACCTCAGGTTGCTGAAAAAGAGGAAGAACTTGTGGCAGACGGCCATGTGGAATTAAATTATGTAGACTTCTCTTATGTACCGGAAAAACCACTGATTCAGAACTTTAACTTAAAAGTTAAGCCGGGCCAGAGAGTAGCTATTGTAGGTCCTACCGGCTGCGGCAAAACCACGGTTATCAATTTGCTGATGCGTTTTTATGATGTGAATTCCGGCAGTATTGAAGTGGCGGATACGGACATCCGCAACGTAACCAGAAAGAGTCTTAGAACATCCTTTGGTATGGTGCTCCAGGACACCTGGTTAAGAGCCGGAACCATCCGTGATAACATCGCCATGGGTAACCCTGATGCAACCTTGGATGAAGTAATTGTGGCAGCCAAGGCGGCTCATGCCCACAGCTTTATTAAGCGTCTTCCACAGGGTTATGACACCGTAATCGGAGAAGACGGAGGAAGACTGTCCCAGGGACAGAAGCAGCTCTTGTGCATTGCCAGAGTCATGCTTTGCCTGCCACCGATGTTAATTCTCGATGAGGCAACCTCCTCCATCGATACCCGTACCGAGATTCGCATCCAGAAAGCCTTTGCGGCTATGATGCAGGGCAGAACCAGCTTTATCGTTGCCCACCGCTTGTCCACTATCATGGAGGCAGATGTAATTCTGGTTATGAAGGACGGTAATATTATTGAACAGGGAAATCACGAAGAGCTTCTGGCAAAGGGCGGCTTCTATACCACCCTTTACAACAGCCAGTTCTAAACTATATGGAAACAAGCTTTTCGTACAAATAAAAAAACAAACCGAAGGAGCGGCTAGTCGGGGCGTCTCCACGGTTTGTTTTTTTATCTTTTCATACCCATTTTTTCCTTTTGTTTTTCCTGCTGAAGATGCATTAAGAATCCTACCAGGCGGTTGTTTTTTTCAATAAACTTGCAACCGTACAGTTTATCTTGACGATTTTCAAATTCTTGAATCCGAATGATTTGGGCGCTAAGCTGAAGTTCAACGCCCTTTTTTATGGATAAGTGCAGGCGGACCGTTCTGCCTACATCAAATTCTTCTTTAGAGAAATAAGCCATTCCGCTTTCACTAATGTCTTTTAAGTGGACCGGGTAATTTTTTGGGCCCTGGGCGGAGAAGGCGGTGAGAGTCATCTGCTCTCCGATATATACACGGTAGGAGCCGCGACGGTTTAATATTTCAGCATCGCCTACGAGCTCGGCACTGTGATATATTTTCTTTTCGTAACGGACAGCCTTTAGTTTTATGTTTTTCCAAGAAAACACCTGATTTTCTCCTACATACAGAAGATTAACCATGCAGTTTGGAGGAAAGCCGACTACCTTGCCATTAATTTGGATAGGGGTCAGCAGAACGGTAGTGCCTACAATCTGTTCTACAGCAGAAAGCAGAGTGGTTTTCTTACCATTCATTATAACTTCCAGTTCAACACTATGTTCCAGTTGCAGTTCTGCAGCGGTCATGTTTGGCCTCCAATCCATGTATCATTTGTTAGTTTCTTCCCAGCTTTCTTTTTTGCTGTTCCTGCTGGACATTCATTAAGTAACTGTTTAAAAACTTATTTTTTTCGGTGAATTTGCATCCGTAAAGAAATGTGGTACTGCGGTTTGGATTTTCACGTTTCCAAAGAATCTTGGCCCTGAGGTTAAGTTCATGTCCATTGGCGAGACGAAGCTGCAGGGTTACAGTACGTCCGACTTCGAAATGATCTTTGGACATGTAGCACATGCCGGTTTCGCTGAGGTCCCGGAGAAAGATTTCATATAATTTGGTATCAACGTGGTTGCGGTGATAAATGAACCGGGTTTCTCCAAGATATACGCGGTAAGCACCCCGGCGGTTTAGAACAATGGCACTGCCGTTAAGCTTGACGCTATGGTAAATATGACCACGATAACGGACAGCCTTAACGGTAATATTACTCCAGCAAAATACCTGACCGTCTTCCGGGTAAAGAAGGTTAACGGT
The DNA here is from genome assembly GCA_045593825.1 of Lachnospiraceae bacterium. GTDB lineage: Bacteria > Bacillota > Clostridia > Lachnospirales > Lachnospiraceae > SIG299. The sequence goes on along the minus strand of JAZNXI010000118.1, from coordinate 2,198 downwards.
AAGATATGGAGGGAATCCAACCACCTTTCCGTCGATGTGGATAGGAGTGAGAAGAACGCTGTTTTCAATCATTCCCTCTACGGAAGTCAGTAATGTAGTTTTTTTACCGTCGTGCATAATTTCAAGTTCGACGGAATGAGCCATTTCCATATCTGTAAGTTTCATAAATTTCTCCCTAAATGCAGCGTTTTTGCACGGATTTACTGCATGCTACACACCATCTTATATTATACTATATAACATGTTGTAAAATCAATAGCTTAAAGTTCATAAAATTTTATAAAATATAGCAAGAAACTATTGAAAGAAAGTAAAAAATGCGGTACACTAAAGTGGTAAAGAAAAATAGAATGGGAGTATACCCACAAATAAGGAGGATAAGTTATGGAAATCGTAATTATTATTTTAGTTTTAGCTTTGTTGGCTTTACTTGCATCCTGTATCAAAATCGTACCACAGGCACAGGCATTCGTTTTAGAGCGTCTGGGTGGTTATCAGGCAACCTGGGATGTTGGTATCCACATGAAGCTGCCTATCATCGATAAGGTGGCAAAGAAAGTTGTTTTAAAAGAGCAGGTAGTAGACTTTGCACCTCAGCCGGTTATCACAAAGGATAACGTAACCATGAGAATCGACACCGTTGTGTTCTTCCAGATTACCGACCCTAAGCTTTTTGCTTACGGTGTAGAAAATCCAATCATGGCTATTGAAAACTTAACAGCAACCACACTCCGTAATATCATCGGTGACCTGGAATTGGATGAAACCTTAACTTCCAGAGAAGTTATCAACACCAAGATGAGAGCTGCTCTTGACGTGGCAACCGACCCATGGGGTATCAAGGTAAACCGTGTAGAATTAAAGAACAACATTCCACCGGCAGCTATTCAGGACGCCATGGAAAAGCAGATGAAGGCAGAACGTGAACGCCGTGAAGCAATCCTCATTGCAGAAGGTGAAAAGAAGTCCACCATCCTTGTGGCTGAAGGTAAGAAGGAATCCGCAATCTTAGAGGCTGAGGCTGAAAAGGAAGCAGCAATCCTTCGTGCAGAAGCTAAGAAGGAAGCAATGATCCGTGAGGCAGAAGGTCAGGCGGAGGCAATCCGTGCCGTTCAGCAGGCAAACGCAGAAGGTATCAAATTCTTAAATGAAGCAAATCCAAATGCCGGTGTTCTTCAGTTAAAGAGCTTAGAGGCATTTGCAAAGGCAGCAGACGGTCAGGCAACCAAGATTATTATCCCATCCGAAATCCAGGGCGTTGCCGGTCTTGCAAAATCTGTTATGGAAGTAGCAGGAAAGTAATTACAAACGGAAGGTAGAAAGTACAACATGAATTTAAAGGGACGTTCATTTTTAACATTAAAGGATTTCACAGCAGAAGAAATTCTTGGTCTTATTGACTTGGCAGCAGATTTAAAGGCAAAAAAGAAGCAGGGAATCACCGGTGACAGCTTAAAGGGCAAAAATATTGCACTTATTTTTGAAAAACCATCCACCAGAACCCGTTCCGCGTTTACCGTGGGCTGTCTGGATGAGGGTGGTCATCCGGAATACATGAGCCGTGAGGATATCCAGCTCGGTCATAAGGAGAGTGTGGAAGATACGGCAAGAGTACTCGGTCGTATCTTTGACGGAATCCAGTTCCGTGGATTTAAGCAGGAAACAGTAGAAAAGCTGGCTAAGTACAGTGGTGTTCCTGTTTGGAACGGTTTGACCGATGAATATCACCCAACCCAGATTTTAGCGGACTTTCTTACTATGAAAGAGCAGTTCGGATACTTAAAGGGCTTAAAGCTTGTATTTGTAGGTGATGGCCGCAACAATATGGCAAACAGCTTAATGATTGGTTCTGCCAAGGTGGGCGTTCATTTTACCATTCTTGCTCCAAAGTCCTTATGGCCTCAGCAGGATCTGGTTGATTTATGCCGTGAGTATGCAAAAGAATCCGGCAGCATTATCGAAATATCTGATGATCTTGCCGCAGTAAAGGATGCAGATGCGGTATATACCGACGTTTGGTGTTCCATGGGTGAAGAAGATAAGGCGGCAGAACGTGTGGCAATCCTTCGTCCGTATCAGGTAAATCAGGAGCTTATGGATAAGACAGGTAAGGATTCTACTATTTTCTTACATTGTCTCCCTGCAGTAAAGGGTAACGAAGTAAGTGAGGATATTTTTGATAAGTTTGCCGATGTTGT
>JAZNXI010000117.1:0-5808 GCA_045593825.1 Lachnospiraceae bacterium | reverse complement strand
CCACCGATTGGGTCCTTGAAAGGTCCGGTAGGGCTGTCTGCCACTAATACACCGATTCCTCTTGCGGAGTCGGCAAAATACAGGAAGAATTTATCCTGACCGTCAATATTCTTCCAGGCTGCTGCCGGCGCCCAGGAATTGCCTGCCCAGGTTGCCGCACCCTTGGAGCCGCCCACCTTGATGGCACCGTGGTCGGTGAAGTTTACCATATCCTTGGTGGAAACCACCCGGATGGTGTTGATTTTTCCGTAGGAATTTTCCTTTAACTGCGCCTTATTGTCGTATTCAAACACATCGGCAGTCATGTAAAAATAAACCGTATCCCCGTAAACCATGCCGTATGGGTCTGCGCCAAAACACTGGGTAATAATCGGATTGGTATCCTCTAAGCCCTTGTAAGCCTTTGCCGGTGTTACACCCACAAACCAGTCTTCTGCCGGTTTTACGGTCGGGGTTGGGGTTGCCGTAGGTTCCGGTGTGGCGGTTGGTTCAGCTGCCTGTGTAGCAGTCGGTTCCACCGTAGGTGCTGTGGTCGGTGTCGTTTCCGGTGTATCCGTCTTACCTTGGCAGGCCGCAAGGCCGAGGCTCAAACAAACCCCAATGAGTACTAAAAGTTTCCGATACATTTTTTGTTCTCCCTTCTCCTCTTTCCTTATTCTGCGTTCCAACGAATCAGTAAATTGTAAAGTCCGCTGCGGATAGCATTGGAATCGTGGTCAGCTCCCGGCACTTCGTACCACAGATGCTCCACGTTATTTGTGGTCATAATGTTATGGTAGCTCTCCGGGAATTTACCAACCACACCATCCCTGGTGCCGCAGCAAATCATAAGAAGTTCCGGAAGGATATCTCCTTCTTTAAACTTTACATCTGCTTCCTGCATCTGGCCCACATGCTCCATAAAGTGGTCCTTGCCCGGAACTAAGCCCGGTGCCGGTGCAACAGCACCGATGTATCCGAACAGGTCCGGTCTGGAAAGTCCGATAAACAGCGTTTCTCTTCCTCCCATGGAAAAGCCTAAAATAGCGCGGTTTTCCCGGTCGGTATGTACGGAATACTTTCCTTCAATCACAGGAATCAAATCATTTACCAGGTCATTAATGAAATTATCGTAAGGAAGTACCGCCTCCGCATTAAAGCCCGGCTGCTGATTTGGGTCGGTCTTCGCATACATATTTGGGAATACCACAATCATTTCTTTGGTACAGCCCTGGGCAACCAAATTAGCGGTAATTTCCTTAATTTTATTATTCTCATCCCCAATCAGACTGTTTTCATCTCCGAAAATTCCGTGCAGGAAATACAGCACCGCATACTGCTTGTCTTCGCTGTAGTCTGCAGGCAAAAGCACGTTGGCTCCTCTTGTAAGGCCTGTAGTCACAGAGTCATATGTAATGTGCTCTACTATTCCGTATTGTACCCCCATCTGCTTGATACAGATTTCACTTGGGCAGGTTACCTGTGTTACTGTTGTTTTGTCTACCATCCCATTATCCCCCTTTGTTGCTTTATCTGTCTAAAGTGTAGCATAAATCACCAAAAAGGACTTCCCAAGGGTTGCGGTGTTCTTTGCATTTGAAGCCAACTGACAGCGCACTTCTTTCTTTATTTGAAAAGACTTTGGGCTCCTCTTACAGCTATAAAGTAAACTTGCGGCAAGCAACGTACTAATAAATCAAAGGCTTGCGAACGAGTCTTGGTTTTAAAAATACCGTATCCAAGTGTCCGACCTCTCAGCATACAGACGTTCAGATAGGACGGACAAACATCTTTTCGTTTGTTCCGGTCTAAATGAACGACTGTATGAGGAGGCAGGCGAACACGGATACGGTATTTTCTAAAACCATCTCTTATTCACAAGCCTTCGCTTTACTTTGCGTTACTTGCCGCAATCTTTACTTTACTCCAAAGATTACCCATCAGCTTTTTCACTTCTTCGTTAAACACGAATACTTCATCCATCGGATGGTCGGTTCTAGGAATATACGCATTGATACCGGCATAGCTGCCCTCTTCTTCCTCAGAGGATAACGCTTCCTTAACCGCAAGGTTCGGGGAAGTATATCCTACCCAGTCGGAGTTGTCATATGCCATATCGTAGGAATTGACAAAATTCATGAACTCATGAGCCAGCTCATAGCTTTCTGCGGTAGTCGGAATAACCATGGAATCGTACCAGCGGTTGGTTCCATAATCCGGCATGTAGAAGCCCATGTTTTCATTTTCACTCATAATGTAGGTGGCATCACCGGAGTAGCAAAGGCCAAGCGCCTTTCTGCCCTGTGCCATGTTGTCGATAATTTCATCGGTAACAATTTCAGGGTCCATGGTAGTTACGCACTGCACCAGCCACTCATACGCTTCCTGCAGTTCCGCTTCGTTCTCGGTATTCATGGAATAGCCAAGGTCCTTTAACGCCATCATGAAGGAGTCACGTTCGGAATCATAAACGTAAATATCTCCCTTGTACTTTTCATTTAAGAAAATGCCGAAGCCCTGTTCCTCCAGGTCTTCCTCGGAAACCTTGGTCTTGTCATACACAATACCAACAGTGCCCCAGAAGTAGGATACGGAATACTCGTTATCAGGGTCAAAGGCAGGACTAAGCACTGCTTCATCCAGCTCGTCCCAAACAGTAATCAGGGACTTGTCAATCTTCTGTAAATAGCCCTCTTCCATGAGACGCTGAATCATATAGTCACTCGGAATGATGATATCGTAGGACTCCCCGTTAGTAACCTTGATATATGCCTGCTCATTGGAGTCGAAGTTTTCCACAATCACCGTACAACCGGTCTGCTCTTCAAACAGCGGCACGATTTCCTCGCCCATATATTCACCCGGCAGGTAAATATATAAGGTCTGTCCGGAATACGGCAGATCGGAATTCACTTCCGGCTTCATGGCAAAAATTGCAATAATACCGGCAACTACAACCGCACCGATGGTACAAGGAATGGCAATTTTTCTCTTGCCCATTTCTGCCTTCTTCGGACGCTTTGCCGCAATGGCAGGCACCACGTTGATAATCACAAGAGCAACGGTAATAATCACAACAACCAATGTGGAAACCGCATTGATACTTGGATTTACACGCTTACTCATGGTATAAACCATAATACTTAAGTTCTTTACACCACCGCCGGTGACAAAGTAAGAGATGATGAAATCATCCACCGACATAGTAAATGCAATGAGTGCACCGGAGAAAATACCCGGTGTAATCTGCGGAACAATTACCTTGGTAAGTGCCACCCATGGAGTTGCGCCAAGGTCCATGGCTGCATCTGCCAGGTTCGGGTCCAAGGACCGCACCTTCGGCATAACGGAAAGCATCACATACGGAATACAAAAGGCAATGTGTGCCAGCAGCATGGTTACATAACCGCGCTCCACCTTAAAGGTGATGAACAGCAGCATGAAGCCGATGGCGGTAACAATATCCGGATTCATAATCGGGAAATTGTTAACCTGCTCCACCACATCCCGGACAAGCTTTTTGGAGCTGGAAAGTCCGATGGCCGCAATGGTTCCCACCACAGTAGAAATGAGTGTTGCCAGAATCGCCACCGTAAAAGTAGTGTACAGGGCACTCATCATATCTCTGGATTCCAACATGTGCTGATACCAGCGCAGGGAGAATCCGGTAAATGTAGTTAAAGATTTTCCTTCGTTGAAGGAGAAAATAATCATGTACAAAATCGGCAGATAGAAAAACACGATTGCCAAAATCATGAGCACCTTGCCGAAAGGACGACTGCTTTTCTTCATACTAGATGTCCTCCTTTCCGCCCTGATTACGGGTTTCCAGTCTCTTAACAAGCATCATGAGAAGCATCATAACCGCTGCCATAATCATGGAGATGGCAGAACCGAAATTCCACTCACCCACAGTAATAAACTGGTTTTCAATCAGGTTACCGATTAAGAAATACTGTCCGCCACCAAGTAACTTTGGAATAAAGAACGCACTGATGGCAGGCAGGAATACTAACGTAATACCGTTAATTACACCAGGCAGAGACAGCGGGAAGGTTACCTTCCAGAAGGTCTGTACCGGTGTTGCACCAAGGTCTGCACTGGCATTTAACAGGTTCTGGTCCATCTTACAAAGTGAGGTGTTAATCTGCAGAATCATAAACGGCAGGAAGTTATATACCATACCAAGAAGCACTGCAAATTCGGTATAAAGAATTTCCACCTCTTCCACACCGAAAAGTCCTAAAATCTGCGCAAACAGACCGCCATCGGAAAGAAGACCAATCCATGCATAGGTTCGAACCAGCATGTTGATCCAGGTCGGAATGGTGATACAAAGCACCAGGATATTCTGCCACTTTTCGGCACTGCGGGCAATGAAATATGCCAGCGGATAGCCAAGCAGCAGACAAATAATCGTTGTTTTTACCGCAATGGTAAAGGAACGCCATAACACTAATAAAAAGTCCGGGTCGGAAAAGAACTTAATATAGTGGTCAAAGGTAACAGCAAAGGAAATGATGGAGTTGCCGTGCTCGGTAAAGGAATACATCAAAATTAAGAGCATCGGCAGCACAATCATCAATGCCGCCCAAATAATATACGGAACTGCTAACTGGGAAAACTTCTTCATTTAGAAGTCCATCCTGGACATAACATGGATGTCCTCAGGGAAGAATGTCAGGCCGACCTCCTGACCAACCTCGGAGTAGTCCGTAGTATGAATCTTAAATTCGCGACCGGTGGTCCAGAAGGTAATCTTGTAAACACCTTCCTTTACGTTTTCCGGCTCGAAATCGTAATCTACACTGATATCAATACTCTGATTTTCATCGCTGAGCTTCCAGCCCTGTGCATTTGCCCAGGTCATAATATCAACATCCAGAGTCTGGGACTCACGGATTTCATCCACGGTAGTGAAGAAGTTGAAGGCCATGATTGCTTCGTTTGCCTTCTCGTTCTTAACGAACGGCTGGTTCACTACAAACACGGTACGCTCTACTGCGGTGCCGTTTGCTGTGGAGAATACTACCGGATAGCTGCCAAGCTCCGGCTTGATGTCATATTCAATGCTTGCAATGGAAATGTACTCATCATTCTCGGTGCTCCATGCCATGGCATTGGAACGGGCAATGATTTCCTTGTCATCCAGCTTGTCCACGTCCTCTAAGTCCACGTAGAAGTTGCTGGCATTGATTTTTTCCTTGCCGTTTTCACTGGTTACTTCATGGGTGCGGATAACCCGCATATCTACGGTTACACTGGTACCTGGAACGGTTTCCACCATGATTTCGTAATGTACACCCTTAAACAGGGTGCTGAGTACTTCGCCGGTCATCTTGCCCTTTTCCACCGGCACAATATCAATATCCTCCGGACGGATTACCACGTCCACAGGCTCATTTTTCTTAAATCCGTAGTCTACACAGTCGAAGGTGATGTCGTCAAATCGCACCTTGTAATCGTCAAGCATGGTAGCAGGAAGAATGTTACTTTCACCGATGAAGTTGGCAACAAAACGGTTGGCCGGCTCATTGTAAATATCCTCCGGTGTACCAATCTGCTGGATTTCACCGCCGTTCATAACCACAATCTTATCGGACATGGTCAGGGCTTCTTCCTGGTCATGAGTAACGAAAATAAAGGTGATGCCGACCTCCTGCTGGATACGCTTTAACTCGTACTGCATCTCCTTACGAAGCTTTAAGTCAAGAGCGGCAAGCGGCTCGTCCAAAAGCAACACCTTCGGCTCATTCACCAACGCTCTTGCGATAGCAACACGCTGCTGCTGACCGCCAGACAACAAGGTGGTATTCTTATTTTCAAATC
>JAZNXI010000116.1:0-19017 GCA_045593825.1 Lachnospiraceae bacterium | reverse complement strand
CTGTGCCAGGTCACGGGTCAGCTCCAGGTGCTGCATCTGGTCAATACCAACCGGAACCACGTCAGACTGGAACAGCAGAATATCTGCCGCCATCAGTACCGGATAAGTAAACAGACCGGCATTGATGTTGTCGGCATGCTTTGCGGACTTATCCTTAAACTGGGTCATTCTCTGTAATTCGCCCATGTAGGTGAAGCAGTTTAAAATCCATGCCAGCTCTGCGTGGGCAGAAACATGGCTCTGGTAGTAAATGCAATTTTTCTCAGGGTCAAGACCTGCTGCCAGGTAAAGTGTTAACAGCTTTCTTGCGCGGCTTCTAAGCTCTGCAGGGTCCTGTCTTACGGTGATGGAGTGCTCGTCAACAACGCAGTAAAAGCAGTTGTACTCGTCACTGAGTGCCACCCAGTTCTTTAATGCTCCTAAGTAGTTACCTAAGGTCAAGTTACCTGTGGCCTGCATGCCACTGAATAAAGTCTTTTTGGAATCTTCCATGATAATCCTCCTTTAAACTTGGGGCTATTCCCCATTTAATAGTTTTCCGGGACAAAAGGATTAATAAAAAGAACGCCTTTGCCCCAATCTTCACTGGGACAAAAGCGTTGTAATAACTTCTGCGGTACCACCCGGTTTGGCACACATGTGCCCTCCTCTAACTCATCCGTTCAGATGATTCCTGTAATAACGGTCAGGCTTCCGTCCGGCATTACTTGCATACGCTTTCCTCCGGCCCTTGTAAGTCCATTCATACTACCTTCCACCCTGCCTTGCACCCACCGGCAGGTCTCTGAAGATTCGGGTAATACTACTCCTCTTACGCATTGGTTTCAAATATTTGAACTAAGTATACACTGAGATATAACCCTTGTCAAGAAAAAACAACCTTTTTCTCTTGACTTCATTGCTCATTAGGTGTAGTATAAATATAGGTCCTGAATCTCATTAATTGCCAATCCTAACGGAACGGAGGTCGAGTAATTCGGGGCTTTTTTCATTGCAATCTATGTTATGAATCCAAAATATATTGTCACTAATTCTCTTCTTTACCGCTACTCTTATCCCATATTCCGCACCATTAATGAAAATACTTGATATAATATATGCATAAAGCGCTACATCTCCATGTGTATTAGGTACATCATCTGCGAACACTACTCCCTTTTCTATCACTTTAGGCAAATACCTGAGTGATGCAACCTTTAATTGTTTTAAATCTTTCGGCAAATTTTGAAATCGTTTGCCTTTACCCAAAATCTCCTTTATTCCTTTTGCTGAAATTCTGACTACCATGCCTGACTTTTCATTTATTACCACATTATTTTCTAAAAATCCTTCTTCTTTTAATGTGCCAATCACACACTTTTGCACACCAATATAATCATTCCATTTTCCTTCCAAATTATAAGTAGCCAATTCCTCCTGCAAACCAATAGTAATCCATTCTGTCGTTTCCCCCATAAGCAAAATCCTTTCTTTTGTTCAGTATTTCTTTCATGTTGGAAAATTCGGCTGACCCGCCTAGTTTAGACACTCAAAAAGAACAGAGCGTAGAAAGTGACTCTTTCTACGCTCATTATACTACTCCACACTATATATTGTCAATTCATGCAGCGCCCTCGTCGCCCCAATATACAGAATCTGCCGCTGATACTCCGTCAGCTTTTCTTCCACCGGGGTATATGCCACATGCACACTGTCAAACTCCAGACCTTTGGCAAGATAGAAGGTAGTAATGACGATTCCTTTTTCCATTTTACTGCTGTTTGGAGTCAACATATGGACATCTAACCTATCCTTTAACGCTACATATAGTCGTTCCGCCTGTTCTTCAGTTGTAGTAAGAATTGCGGTGGTCTCAAACCTGCCGTTCTGCTCATTTGTCAGTTTTTTAATGATTTCTGACTGCATCTCAGACTCATTTTTCGACAAAATCCATTCCGGTTCCTTACCCGGACGCTCAAATGCCTCCTCATTTTCGATACCGGCAATGCGGTTGGCAAAGCGGGTAATCTGTGAAGTGGAACGGTAACTCTTTTTCAGAGTCAGAAGCTTTGCTTCCTTGCCGAAAATCTCCTTGCATAGCGTCTGGGTATCCAGCTTGCCCGGTGCCGCCTGCTGTTCCCTGTCTCCAAGAATGGTCATCGGGCAGTCAAACATTTTGGAAAGTACCAGAAACTGCATGTAGGAGTAATCCTGCATTTCGTCCACAATCAGATGCTTAATGCCGCTGCGCTTTACACCGCCGTGAAGCAGACGCTTTAAATATAACAGTGGGTACACATCCTCATAAGGAATGGCCTTGGCTGTTTCTCTGATTGGTTCCCTGCCGCTTTCTGTCAGGAACCGGTTATACAAAGTATAAAAATCCTTCGAGTCATACATGCGCTCTATCTTATCGATGACAATTTCCCGCTCCAGTGGGTCAAGCTCCTTACCGGACAGGGTTTCTTCTTCATCTATCACATATTCCGCCACGGTTTTTAAACGCTCTAAAATCGGGATATCCGGGAATTTGTCATAAAACAGTGTACGCAGTTCCTGTTCAGTCCGATGCATCTTCTTATAGTTGAAGTCCCTGAAATTCATCAGGGAATCCTCTAAAAACAGTACAAACTCATTAAGCTCCAGCGCATAGTCCTTGGACTGCTTTTCCGCCACTCTTGCCTGATACTCCCACGCTTCTTTTTCCGGCAGTGTAAGCAAACGCTCCAGGTATACATAGCGGTCTTCCGTGTCCTTATACTTTTTCAATTCTTTATAAGCATACAAATCAAAGGACATTTCCAGAATATTTTCCTCGCCAAGCTCCGGCAGAATGTGGGAAATATACTCTGAAAACACCGGATTCGGCGATAAAATCAGCACCTGCTTTGCGTTGAGCTGCTTTCTGTGATGATACAAAAGATACGCTACACGGTGCAGTGCCACGGAGGTTTTTCCGGAACCGGCACATCCCTGAATCACAAGAATCTTATCCTTTTCGTTACGGATAATGGCATTCTGCTCCTTCTGGATGGTAGTTACAATGCTCTTGAGCCTGGCATTGGCATTCATGGAAAGCTCCTTTTGCAGAATATCGTCATTGATAACAATATCGCTGTCAATCATGTAAAGAAGCTTGCCATTCTTTATTTTATACTGGTTCTTACGCAGTAAATCGCCGTAAATTTTACCCACCGGCGCTGTAAAGGATGCCTTGCCCACATCATAATCGTAGAACAGACTGGAAATCGGAGCACGCCAGTCACATACCAGGGGCACATCCCCTTTTCTTGGTGAAAAATCACCGATACCGATGTAATAGGTTTCTTCCTCTTCCTCATCCTCATAACGGAAGGTTACCGCCGCAAAGTACGGGGAATCCTTCATTTTTAAGTACCTTGCGTACTTTTTCACCAGTTCCCCGTGGGAATCCATTTCCTCCCGAAGAAGGCGGTCATTGTCAAATTTCTCATAACCGAACTCATCATATTCGTTATAGCTTTCCCAGTAATATTCCTGCATTTTAGCAATCTCTGCACGCCGGAATTCCATCTTTCCGGAGAGCTCCTCTATAGCAGTTTCCAACTTGCCAAGCACATGATTTAAATACTGTTCCTGATTCATTTGGCACCGTCCCCTTTCGTTTTGCGCCTTTCTTTGCGCAGACCTTCTCTTATACAATGGTAGCTCTGATTATACAAATTTACAAATTTAATAACAAGACTAGCTTTTTAAGAAAATATATGCTATAATAAATATCGCTAGGGGTGCCAAATGCTGAGAAGCGGCCAACAGGCTGCTGACCCTCATCACTTGATCCGGTTAGTACCGGCGTAAGGAAGCAAAATTCAATTTATAATGAATTTCTTCGGCCCCTCCTAAGCTTACATCTTAAGGAGGATTTTTTATGTCCAAAAACAAAACAAAGCAACTCGTATTCTCTGCCATGGCAATTGCCCTGGCCACCGTCATCTCGGTTGTAATTAAGCTCCCGAGTCTTCCAAACGGCGGTTCCACCACACTATTTTCCATGCTGATTATGTGCCTCGTAGGCTACTGGTACGGTCCGGTTACCGGTCTCATTGCAGCTTTCGCCTATGGTGTCCTGCAGTTTATCACCGGCCCTTATGTGGTACATCCGGCCCAGGTTCTGCTTGATTATCCGCTGGCCTTTGGTGCCCTTGGCCTCTCCGGTTTCTTCCACAATAAGAAAAACGGCCTTATCCTCGGTTTTCTGGCAGGTTCCTTCGGACGTTTCTTCTTCCACATGGTATCCGGTCTAATTTTCTACACTACCTATGTGGACAGTTTCAGCGGTAACGCAGCAGCAATCTGGGCTTCTACCGTGTATAATTTAAGCTACATCCTGCCGGAAGTAATTTTAACCCTGGTTCTTCTTGCAGTACCTGCGGTGCGGAAGGCATTTGCAAAAATCAAGGTACTCGCTACTGAATAAAGCGCATAAAAAATGGAGCAAGCGTTTATGCCTGCTCCGTTTTTTTATTTTTCTACCTTGTTATACTTAGCTTCGCCAATTTTGATGTAATCTTCACCTTCTGTAAAAGTGAAGGTACCATCCTTAAAAAGCTCTGTTTCTTCTTCAAAGTCAATGGTAATTTCCATGGAACCATCGGCATTTTCAACGATTTCATATGTACCGTTACTTGTCTTAGAGTCCACGTTACCAAGGATTGTTACCTTACTTTCTGCTTCTAACTTCTTACCGCTGAAGGTATATGTTACTTTCCAGCTTTGTCCAAGTACCTTGATTTCTGCCTCATAAGAGCCGGAAAGAGATTTTCCGCAGCCCGCAAAGGAAGCAACTAACATTACTGCAATCAGCGCAAGAGTAAACATTCTTTTCATTGTCTTTTTCATAATTATTACTCCTCCTAATGGTTAATATATCAACAATTGTCATTATACCACATTTTTCTTTTTTTGCAATCCATCTTCTCATGTCTCCTAATCTGGTATTAATAAATTTTCTCAAATTGGTTATTTTAATATTCTCAAATTCGAATTACAATACCCCCAACAGTACTGAAAGGAAAATTTTCCATATGCATAACACTATAAAAAAAATTGCTGCGGTCAACGGCATCGTAGGATTTGGAAAATCCTCGCTGGCAGTTACGGTCCCTGTAATTTCCGCCATGGGAATCCAGTGTTGTCCGGTTCCCACTGCCCTGTTTTCCAACCATCCGGGCTTTCCGCAGTTTTATAAAAAAGATTTAACAGCAGAGCTTCCTGACTATCTGGATTACTGGAAAAACCTCAATCTGACCTTTCACGGCATTTTGTCCGGTTTCTTAAGTTCCATAGAACAAATAGAAACAGTAAAGCGACTCATCAAGGATTTTTCCACTCCGGATACCAAGGTCATTATCGACCCTGTCATGGGCGACCACGGCCGGCTGTATTCGGTTTACACCAAAGAAATGTGCGAGGCCATGAAGGAATTGGCGGCCCTTGCCCACATTTTAACACCAAATTTGACCGAGGCCTGCATTTTAACCGATACTCCATATCACGACGGAGATTGGACCGACACAGAGCTCCACGGGCTTCTGGCGGGTTTAAAACAGTATCCGGCGGAACAGATTGTAGTATCCGGCATCACATCAGAAGATTTTTTAGTCAATCTAATTTACGACAAAGAAAACGGCACTACCATCCAGAAGCAGAAAAAAGCCGGCAAAGAACGCTCCGGTACCGGTGATGTATTTGCCGCCATTATTGCTGGGAGCGCAGTTCACGGCATTCCTTTTGAAGAATCCGTCACTATGGCAAGCTGTTTTATCAGAGAAGCTATTATCTTTACCGAGGAGAATAACATTCCATCCACCGACGGCGTGTATTTCGAACCGCTGCTTGGAAAATTAACAAATCAAAATCAGACAACCGGGAGGACAAATCAATGAAAAAAAATGTTTTACAACCAATTATCGGCGGAGTACTTACTGCCATCGGACTTATATTAAGCATTGTCGGTTTTACCGGCTACACTCCAACGGAAAAAATCAATGCTGACGACCCATACTTTCCGTTTATTCTATGGGGTATCTTTGCATTACTTATCGGACTTGTAGTGTTAGTCAGCGGAATTGTCCGCATGAAACAAAAAGAAAACGCTGTTGTTTACACCTCTTCCGAGCAGGTAAAACGCATGGCCCAGGCCGCACTGTTTGCCGCCCTGTCCTACATCATGTTTACCTACTTCAAAATTGATATTAACTTACCTGGCGGTTCCACCGCATTCCACCTCGGAAACACCTTCGTTGTGCTGGCAGCATTGCTGCTTGGCGGACCGCTTGGCGGCATGGCGGGAGCCCTTGGCTTAACCTTAGCCGACCTCACCACCATTTATGTAACCAGTGCTCCAAAGACCTTTTTCTTAAAGCTTTGCATCGGTCTCATTACCGGTTTTGTAGCACATAAATGCTTCCACATCACAAAAATTAAAGACAAAAAGAAGTTGGCAATTGCAACTACGGTTTCCGCCGGTGCCGGTCTTTTATTCAACGTAATTGCAGACCCACTGGTAGGATATTTCTACAAAATGTACTTATTCGGCATTCCTCAGGATGCATCCAAGGCTCTGGCAAAAATCGCCACCCTGACCACCGGCGTAAATGCAGCCCTTTCCTTACTTTGTGCGGTTCTTTTATATCTGGCCCTGCGCCCGGTACTGATGAAGGCTGATTTATTCACCAAGCTGGAAAACTAAGACCTTCTCTACATCTCTACCCTATAAAGCAAAAGCACCGGAACATTATCTGTCCGGTGCTTTTGTTTTATTCGCCGCGTTTCTTTATCACATAATCCACCATCTGCTGAATATACTTTTCTCTTTCATGCAAGTAATCCCGGATACACTTTGCAGACGCGTAACCACCCTCCAGTGCTTCGTCTTTACTTCCGGTCTTTGGATAGCGTTCAAAGAACTGCTCAAAAAGCGGACCGTAAACCGCTTCGAATTCATCCAGGCGCGCCAGGGCAGTATTCTTCTCAAAAACGCCCTCGGAAAGTCCAAGCAGAGTCTTATTGAACTGCTGTCGGAAGCCCTGATTGGTCATGCCGTATGCAAAACACAAAACTGCCGGATTATCCGTACCAAAGTCCAGCAAGCCTTCCGGCTTATAATTATCTTCTTTTATCGTATTGGTTCTGGCATCCCAGCCTCCGCTGACACCACCAAACTCCATATCATAAAACAGGAAACGCCATCTGCCGTCACCGAAACTATCTTCGACGCCATCCGATGTAATGGTCTTCCACATGGACCAGTTTTTGCCCGGCCAGTCCCACTTATTATTAATCCAACACTGTACCGCAAAATAATCCATTACCGACTGAGGGTCCACCAGCTTGCAAAATTCAGCGTAAGATTCCTCATCCGCAAGATTCTCATGTGTAGCAAAGAAGTCCAGCAGTTCATCGAAGTAATAGGTTTCTTCCTCGCCCTCCGGAATATCACCTGCATCCAACTTATAACCAAGTTCCAACGCTTCCGCATCACCCTTGTAAATTACCACGTCCTTGTTGTCTACGCCGTACAGATTTTCCATATGGTTGTCTGTATAGTCCTCCTGCAGGATATACAAGCCCCAATACTCACCGTTTAAATAAACCACGCACGGACGGGACTTTTGGGTGCCGCAATCCAGTTCTGTAACCAGAGACTGCCAGAAGGTATCATTGAACTTGGAAGTGAAGGCGCAGTTGCCGCCGTTTCTAAGCACCAGTGTCTTGAATTTCTTCATGGTCTCGCCATTGTAGTCTACATAATCTTCACCGAAAAAGGCATATTTAAAGTTCTTTTTACCATAATCTTCTCTTGCATATAACCGGAGACCCTTTTGCAAATCAGAGCGGGAATAGTTGCCTTGAATCCGGACGCCGCAGTTCTGGGCAAGCACCTCGGTGAGACCTTCCGGTGTAGCCTCCATAAAGGAGACCCAAACTTCCTTCTCCCACGCTCTGCCTTTTCTCTTATAATTGGCATCCAGACTTCTGGCTGTTTCGCCATCCCAGACACCGCCGTTTTGGGCAATGTACTGCTTCATGGCACCCTCGAAAATTTTACCCTTCATGTAGATACCACCGGCCTCGCTGAAGAAGTCCCCGTAATTGGCAGAAATACTCACCACCGCCAGAGAGGTCCCCGCAGCCTCACAGCTTTCCGCCAAACCTTTAATATGCTCCTCCATGGTGCCGATAAAGTAGGTTGCCGCCACCTCATCGGAGACAATACCGTTGGCGTATTTTGCCACTGCACGCACTACGGTACACTTATCTACCGCTGCATCTGCGGGCGCCTTTATTTCACACTTAAATGTATTTTTGCTTGTATAATTGAAGCTTCCGGAAAATAGCACCGGGTCAATGGCAGATACCACGTTAGCATCTTCTTCCCTGCTTATCACCGGAACCGCGGCCGTATATTTAATTGCAGTAGCACTGGTTTCCGGGTCGCTGCCATCTAACGTATAGTATATTTCTGCTGTTTCCTCCGAGGCTGCCATGGCAAGTCCAAATTCCTCGCCGTATACGCCGGTGTATCTGGAAAACGCCAGGGAATATGCTTCCTCCACTGCCGGCACAGCATCGCTAATCAATTCTTTTTCCGGTGCCTTGGTTGGTTCTGCTGTTGGTGCCGTAGTTGGCTGCACTGCTTCTGTTGGCGACACCGTCGGTTCTGCGGCCGGTGTCGGTGTTACCGTTGGTTCTATTGCTTCTGTTGGTGCTATCGTAGCCTTTGGTGTCGGCGGTACTTCATTGGGACCGCATGCCGCCAGCAAAGCGGTTACCGATATAACTGCTCCTATAAGCAACTTCTTTCTTCTCATCTATATTTCCTCCATCATTTGGTCCATGGTAATCAGGTTTTCATCGGAATGCTCTAATTCTCTGGAATATCGGTATACCAATCTTGTAAACTCCTGTAAGGTCAATGTCCCTTCATTCTTTATCCACTGCGCCGTTGCCAATTCCTCCAGATAAAACACGCTGCACACCGACATTTTCACTTTGGATGCCACGTATTCATCATATACTGCGCCGCAAAAATAGGTAGTAATAAAGTACACCAAAAGCTGCTCCTGTATAATGTCCCAGTCAGAGAAATTTGTATTTATCCACACGGCAAAATCTGCTTTAATTTCTTCGTAAGCCTTAGCTCCTTTGCCATAAAGCAATTCTTCTGCTTCATTAAGCGTATCTTCCCATTCCTCTGCCAAAAGCTCCAGGTTATGTAAAAGTCCAAACAACGCCTTTGCCTCTTCGTAGGAAGTTTCCGGATTTCTCGGAATCAGTTTTTCATAAATTGCTTCATCTGCAAACAGAGTTCCTTCGTCCATTTCCTCCTGGAAAATTTGGATAAAATCCCACAAACCTGTCGCACGCTCTTTTACCGGAATGCTACGGTTTTGTAAAAACTTCAGCATTTCTCCTCTGGCTTCCAAAAGCTTTTCGTACACCATCGGGTCATAATCGTCAAATTCTTCCTCTTCTGCATCGATTTCTACCTCATAAAACCGCACCGGTTCCGTTTGTGCCAACAGTATTCTTGCAGCTTCCGGACAGGAAGCAGACAAAGTAAATTCCCTGACATTCTCAAATTCTTCGATATGTCTCGGATACCTGCGGCAGGTTTCACAAAAAGCATCTTCTCCCAGGGCTGTGTACATGTCACACAAGTTTTGCTCATTTAAAAATGCACATCGTTTGCCCGGATTTTGATAAAAGACTCCTTCTTTAAAGTCCACACCGTCTTTGATGCGCTGCTTGAAATTGCCGGTAACTTTTTTATATTTCTTTAATGATTCCTCATCCACCACAATCTGCCAGCCCGCGCAGCAGGTTGCCTCGCACTTATCTGCAATGCAGGAAAACTCGTTATAATAATTTGGAAAACGGTGTATCATTTGCCCATCCACTCTTTCTTTTCTGCTTTAGTTTAAAAAAGTACTTTACATTTTAGAAAAATCTGCTATACTTTCTGCATATGATAGTATCATAGCACAAACACACAAAACAGACTACTTGCACTTTTTGTGTTGTGTTACCAAAAAAATCTGCAGAGTAGAATCTCGCGCGTTAAGTGCCGGGTGAACAGGGAGTTGTCACTCGGACGAAAAGCAATCGCTTGCGGTACGGGGTTCGCATCCCGCTGCTACATACATGGACGTTTCCATGGCATTAGCCATGCAATACATATTTGCTTCTCCATGTTGTAGACCAACGAATCTGCACAAAGGAGGAGTTTTTTTATGTCTATGCAACCTGAAACAACCACAAAAAAAGAATCCTGCATCCGCCGCTTTTTCGGCATGTTTAAGGATTCCGCCCTGGAATTCAAATCCACCCGTAACTTAGTGCTTTGCGCCATGATGGCAGCTCTTTCCATCGTCCTTAGCTACACCACATCCTTTTACATTACTCCTGAGATAAAAATCGGTTTTTCCGGTCTTCCAAACCGTCTGGTGGACTTCATGTTCGGACCGGTAGTTGGCTGTATCTTTGGCGGACTCATGGATGTTATCAAGTTCTTCATCAAACCGGACGGTGCCTTTTTTCCGGGCTACACTTTAACAGCTATGGTAGGTGGTTTAATTTACGGAATTTTCTATTACCGTTTGCAGATTAAGCAGCCTCAACTTACCACAGAAACCGGCTGGCCAAAGGCAAAGGCCTGGATTCTTGCCAACATGACCTCTATCATTTTGATTTTCATTGCAAATGTACTGGTTAAATTCATCTGTAATATCGGTCTCAACACCCTGTGGAGCTCCATGTTCACCGGCAAGGCATGGATTGCCTTATTACCAACCAGAGTAGGTAAAAACCTGATTCAGATTCCGGTGGATACCATTCTGCACTTTGTGTTGATTAAATTGTTCTGCCAGTTAAAAAGATATTTGCTTCCGTATAACGGTCGTTAGTGTGGAACAGTGTTTTCTATCACATTAAAAGAATTGTAAATTAAATCTATACATAAAAAGAAAAAACAGAAATCTTCCAAAGCAACGACTTTCGGGGTCGCAAAGCGACAGCCGAGGAGTGCGTGGAAGATTTCTGTTTTTCTTTTATTTATAAAGTCAACTCACAATTCTTTTATCTGTAAACAACACTGTTCCACATCAGTTCGTTCTTAAACTGGCGGATAGTGGTATCCTTATCAATATAAACAGCTTCGATGCCCATTGCTGCTGCCCAGTCACCCATCTGCTCTGCAGTTAAGTCGTAGGAGAATGCGGTATGATGAGCACCGCCGGCTAAAATCCAAGCCTCTGCGCCTGTGTAAAGGTTTGGTTCCGGAACCCAGAAGTTGGTTGCTACCGGAAGCTTTGGCATTGGCTTTTCGTTCTTTACGCAGTTTACATCATTGATGATGAGACGGAAGCGGTTGCCAAGGTCAATTAAGGAGCAGGCAATACCGTGGCCTTCCTTGGAAGTAAATACCAGTCTGGTTGGGTCTTCTCTGTCGCCCATGGAAAGTGGCTGGCACTTGATACTGATTGGACCGTCTGCGATGGTTGGACATACTTCAAGCATGTGAGCCTGCAGGATGCCTTCCTTACCCTTAACGAAGTTGTAGGTGTAGTCTTCCATGAAGGAAGTACCCTTGGCATTCTTTACGCCCTGGGTCATAATCTTCATTAAACGAACCATAGCTGCTGTCTTCCAGTCGCCTTCGCCGCCGAAGCCGTAACCCTTTTCCATAAGTCTCTGAATAGCAAGACCAGGAAGCTGCTGCAGGGCACCAAGGTCACCGAAATGGGTAACGATGGCATGATAATTCTTTTCTTCTAAGAAGCGCTCGAAACCAAGCTCAATCTTTGCCTGAACAGCAACATGCTTCTTGAACTCTTCAGGGTCTCTGCCCTCTAATAAAATGTCGTACTTGGAGTAGTACTCTTCTACTAAAGCGTTAGTATCTGCATCGGAAACCGCAGCAACGCTCTCGTTAATTTCATTTACCGGATAAGCGTCGATTTCCCAACCAAACTTAAGATGTGCTTCTACCTTATCACCTTCGGTAACAGCTACGTTACGCATGTTATCTGCAATTCTCATAACGCGGATGTGGCTGCTTTCGATAACACCGATGGCTGTTCTCATCCAGGAAGCAATACGCTCCTGAACGTTCACATCTGCCCAGTGACCTACGATAACCTTGCGCTCGATGCCCATTCTTGTAACGATATGGCCGTACTCTCTGTCACCGTGTGCAGACTGGTTCTCGTTCATGAAATCCATGTCGATGGTGTCATAAGGAATTTCTTCGTTGAACTGTGTATGTAAGTGAAGTAATGGCTTTCTGTATTCCTGAAGGCCTAAAATCCAGCTCTTTGCAGGGGAGAAGGTGTGCATCCAGGTAATAACGCCGGCACATTCTTCATCCATATTTGCCTCGTTGAAAGTCTTACGGATAAGCTCGTTTGTGATAAGGGTTGGCTTCCAAACTACTTCAAACGGAAGTACACCGGACTCATTTAACTTTGCTACGATAATCTTGGAATGCTCTGCTACGTTTGCGAGACATTCGTCACCGTACAGATCCTGGGAACCTGTACAGAACCAGAACTTGTAATTCTTTGTTGCTAACATGGTAATCCTCCTTTATAACTAAGAAATCTCTCCTTTGGGCATGGAAACTCCCAATTTTGCCCTATGTATTTATCATACCATATCTTTTCGGATTTTCCAACTGTTTTTTTCATAAAATACTTTAGTTTTAAAGTTTTTGCTTAACCTTTATTTCAGTTTTGGCTTAACTTAAAGAAAGGGCATCTCTATACTTTCACTTTTCCTCACATTGACAAACCATTTTCTTTCCTTTATATTGATTACAGTACAAAAGAGAAGGAGAGTTTTCTTATGAATATATTCATTGTCCACTCCGGTGCCGACCGCGCAGATGCAGATAAAGTAAAAAAACAAATTGAATCAAACTGCTCCAAACAGGCAAATGTTTTAATATTGAAAAACGGGGGACATTTTTGGAAAATCGAAGCTTTGAAGTTAATTAAAAGATCCCAAATGGTAATATTTCTTGTTGGTAAAAATTCTCATAAGAGCCCTAATATTTCTTGGGAACTAAAAAAAGCAATCAAGTATAATAAATATGTTATTGTCCATAAATTGGATCCTACTAATGAAATCAGTGATGTGCTTTATAAAAAGGATTCCTTCTCCCAGCGAAACTATTTAAATGCTTCTGAAGCAGACATTTCAACCATCTGTAAAAAAATCAGTTCCTATGAAACCGGCGACTACAATATTTTTAACGATGCTACAGAAAACTTAAATAAAGAAGAACTTTTAGAGCAATACAAAATTTTCTTACAGACCTCAGAAGATTTGGTTACAAGGAGACAGAATGTAAACAGCTTTTATATCACTATCAATGCAGCACTTTTTACTTTATTCAGTGTATGCATTTCTATCAGTGATTCTTTCCTGTCAAAAATAATTATTGCTCTTTTGCTTTTATCCATTGGAATCATTTTAGATATTTCCTGGTTAAAAATTTTAGAAGCATACGGTATCTTAAACGGAAGCAAAATGAAGGTTATCAGCATTATCGAAAAACAACTTCCCGCTTCCCTATACGACAGCGAGTGGGTTGTCATGAGTGATAAGCTAAACAGTAAGAAATATGTTTCCTTTACAGATAATGAAAAGAAAATTCCAAAACTTTTCATTGCTCTTTATATCTTACTTGCCATACTTCTGATTATTGCATTTATTTATACCAAAACACCTATCACATTATAAAAAAGAATCCTTGATACACTTGTATCAAGGATTCTTTTGTTAACTACTTCACCAAAGTATAAATGATAATCACCGCACCCAGCACAATTCTGTACCAGCCAAACACGGTAAAATCTTTCTTCTTAATATAACTCATAAGGAACTTGATTACCAGCACACTCACTACAAACGCAGTTGCCATACCAAGTATCAAAACCGCAATTTCGGTTCCGGTAAAATCAAAACCGAACTTAAGGAGCTTTAACGCGCTCATACCAAGCATAACCGGTACTGCCAGGAAGAATGTAAATTCTGCCGCTGCCACACGGGAAACTCCGATGAGCAATGCACCGATAATGGTTGCACCGGAGCGGGAAGTACCCGGCACAATGGAAAGCACCTGGAACAAACCGATTAACAACGCGGTTTTGTATGTAATATCATCCAGAGTTGCTACCTTTGGTGTTTTTGTCTTGTTCCACTTTTCAATGACAATAAAAGCAATACCGTAAATAACCAGTGCCGCTGCAATAATAGCCGGGGTCTGGAAGTGTGCTTCCACATAATCATCGAACAAGATAGTTACAATTGCACCCGGAATGCAGGCCACCACAACCTTAAACCAGATAGAAAAAGTGTCCTTTAAAATCACAGGCTTGCTCTTATCCTTAAACTGGAACGGCCACATCTTCTTCCAAAACAACAGGATTACCGCAAAAATAGCACCCAGCTGGATGAGAATGAAAAACATTTCCTTAAATTCCTCATCCACCGCATTCAGTGTAATAAACTCATCCACCAAAAGCATATGACCGGTACTGGAAATCGGCAACCACTCCGTGATGCCCTCTACGATACCTAAAAAAATAACTTTCAAAATCTCTAAGAATTCCATTCCTATACTCCTTTTTCAAAATCTACGCACATTCTATCACATCTCAAAGGAAGTTTAAAGCATATCTTCTCTTTTCTAATGAAAACTTAATGTACATTATTGTCTTTTATTTTTATAACTTATGCAAAATTGAGGAGGCATATTTATCCGAACAGAACCCTTGAACGACGTCGGCACTTGGTGAGGTCAGGCGACAAAGTCGCCTCGAACCTAGTACCGTTACGTCGTGAAGGAGCGAAAGCGCGTTCTGGCAGGATAAATATGCCTCTCAATTTTATAAATGGTAAAAATAATTACAACAAATGTGCTCTTAAATCTTCCGCACTGATATTGCAAAGATATGCCGGCGGAATATCAAAAATAGTCTTACAACCCTTCATTCCTTCGTTCTTCATGCGGACCGCCGCTCTGGCGCATGCCACAATAACAGAGGCCGTAAACTCCGGATTAGAGTCAAGCTTTAAGCTGTATTCGATAATATGATTATTTTCTAAATTCCAACCGGTCTTGCCGCTGCGGATAACAAAGCCACCGTGCGGAATGCCTGCATGATTTTTCTTAAGCTCTTCTTCTGTAATGAAGTTAACTGTTGTATCATAATCTGCAAAGTAATTTGGCATGGACTTGATTTCAGCCGCAATTCTTTCTTTATCTGCGCCTTCCTCTGCCACCACATAACATTCTCTGGTGTGCTTTTCTCTGGTGGAAAGTTCAGGATTAGCACCGCTTCTTACTGCCGCAAGAGCCGCATCAACCGGCACCGTATACTGCTTTGCATTTGCCACACCTTCTACCCTGCGGATAGCATCGGAATGACCCTGGCTAACGCCCTTGCCCCAGAAGGTATAGTCCTTGCCGTCCGGCAAAATTGCGTTGGCATACAGACGGTTTAATGAAAACATACCCGGATCCCAGCCTGCGGAAATTACTGCCACATTACCGTTTTCCTTTGCAACTGCATCTACATTTGCAAAGTGCTCCGGAATTCTTGCGTGGGTGTCAAAGCTATCCACTACGGTAAAATCCTTGGCAAATTCCGGTGTCTGTATCGGAAGGTCTGTAGCACTGCCGCCGCAAAGAATTAATACATCAATTTCATCTTTATGATTTACTGCTTCTTCTGCCTTATATACCTTTACACCTTCAGTTAAAATCTTTACAGTTGCAGGGTCTCTTCTGGAAAACACTGCCACCAGTTCCATATCACTATTCTGCTTTAATGCACATTCAATGCCTCTTCCTAAGTTACCATAACCCATGATTCCGACTCTGATACTCATAATTTGCCTCCTTCATTTCTGACAGACCGATTAGTTCTCTTTATTGCACTAAAATTTTAAAGCACTAATAAATTTGCACCTATTATACTACCACCGGTCCGTCAGCGCAAGATATTTTTTACGAAAATATCCAATTTTTTTACCGGAAACTATCTTCGTCTCCTTAATCGGAATTTTCTTATTGCTATCTCAGCAAGAACAATCACCATAAGTACAATTAACAACGGAACCGCAGGGTCAAGCATCTGCTTCATCAGTTTTCCGGTAAACTCCATTACATTTGCTGCGGTATAGGCCATTTTGCCTCCGGTTGCTTCACATACACTAAGCAAAAGATCTTCTCCTGTAGTTTCCCCAAAGCATTCGTACTCCTTGGAATAGGAGGATGCCATATTCGCCTGGGCAAAATCAAGAAGCTTTCCGTCCGCATCCAAGTGGGTTGCCGTAACGGTATACACACCGGAGGAGTCCGTTGCAAAGGTTCCGCGATAAGTTCCCTTTGTAGTAAGCACCGTTTCCACCGTTTCCTCACTGCCGTCCGGAGAAAGAACCGATACCTGTAACGATTCCTTTCCGGAAAGAGCTGCGGTAATTTCCACCCGGGCAGTCTGATTACCCGGTGTCAGCTCAAGTCCCAGTGCTGTTACCTTTCCATCGGTACGAATCAGCCCGGAAACCATGTTTTTAATTAACTGTATACCGTCTTCTGAAGCAAACAGCTGCTCCGAATCATTGCCCCGTAAATCTGCAGTAAAGCTGCCTACCCGGCCGGAACCGTAGTCCCACTGTACATACAGAGGTTCTCCGTCAGCCACGGTTAAAAACTGCTCTGCTCCTTTTTTCAGGAAAGTAGTAGTATAACCGGACATAGTCGGAAGATTATTGGCATCCAAATCCCCAAGCAATGTGGAATAACTTGCCACAGAGATTGGGAAGGTTCCGGTATGGCGGTAAGAATCGGTAGCAGATACAACCTCATCTACCATAATATCCGGCAAATCTTTTACCGTAACTGCATAATAATAATTACCGTTACCGTTTTGAGCGATGGTTTCCATAATTCTACGGTCTGCACCCTGGCCTACCGCAATGGCAGAAACCGTGATGCCGTTGGCTGCCATTTGTTTTACCACACGGATATAGCCGGAATCCTGAGGTTCACCGTCGGACAGAATAATTACATGCTTCTTATCTGCCTCAAAGTCCTTCAACTGGTTGTAGGCTTCCCTGGTGGCCTCCGTCATATAGGTGCCGCGGCCAAGCTCAATTGCCTCTACCGCTTCCAAAATATCATCCTTTTGCTCCATGGAAGCAAGGTCATAAATTACATGGGCGGTTCTGTCGAAGGTTAACACACCGACATAGTCTTTTTCTTCCAACGCTTCGATACACTGCATGGTGCCCTGGATTGCCATCCGGTGATTTAATCCCTGCATACTGCTGGAGGTATCCACCACAAGCATCATAGCAACCACCTGCTCCTCGCCAAGCTCCAGTGTTACCGGAAGCAGGTCCTCAAAGGCGGTATCCGTCATGCTTCCGTAGGCATAGGTATTGCTGCCGCCTGTGGTAAGTACGCCGCCACCGTATTTTTCTACATAAGTTTCCAACGCTTTATCAAAACCTTCCGGCAAATCCGCATTGGAAACATTCATCAAAATGACACCCTGATAAGCCGCCAGCTGGTTCATGTAGCCTTCCGCTTCTTCCGGTTCAATTTCCGTCACGCTGTATTCCTCGGAAAGCATGTATTTTAAACCGGCAGCTTCCCTTCCTGTGCCGTCAATCAAGAGTATATTACCCTTTCCTGCAACCTCCAGCCAGGAATAATAAGTATTATTCTCTTTTGTGCTGTCCTGCACCGGCACCAGACGTACCGAAAGCTCATGAACACCCAGGGACGTCGGAGTATATTCGGACGTAAATTCCGACAGACCTTCCTTTATGTCCACAATTCTCTTCGATATCACAGCACCGTTGTCCATAAAACGGAGTTCTGCAGATGCCTCGTGGTTGCTTTGCACCACAACCTTCAGCTCTGTTTCTTCACCCATGCTTAGATTCTGCGGATGGAAAAGGCTCATTACCTGCATTTCAAAGCCCACGGCCCTGGTAGGAATGCACACCGCATCCACCTGCACACCCCGCTCTGCCATTACCTTGGCTGCTGCCAGGGCATCGCCATCGGTCTGTATACCGTCGGACAAAATAATGATTCTTTGGTTTTCCCTGTCATTCAATAAAGACTCTGCGTAATACAAAGCTTCTTCCAAATTGGTTGCACCCACATGAGGTACCGCCTCTCCTTCTGCCAGGGCGGACATTACATCTTCACCGTTCTCCTTAAGTTCTACTGTATATAAATAATCCTTTCCGAAGGTAACCACACCAACGCGGTTCTTTTCTCCCGCCATGGACGCAAATTCATTGATATAGGTATGCACCGCGCCGTAAGAATCGGTTGCACTGGCAGACATATCCGCCAGAATAATGGTGTTAATCTCATCTTTTTCCCTGGATATCTTCACATCCGCCAGTAATACGATAAGTATTGCCGCAATTACCAATCGAAGCACTAAGGAAAGCTTTTTATTTAAGGTAAATTTCTCCCGATACTGTAAAAGCCATTCTACAAGAATCAGAACCACAAGCAAAAGTACAACCCATCGGGTGATTTCCTTTTCGTAATTTACCTCTGTTCCTGCCTGCCCAAGCTCCGGAAGCGCGGTTCCCACCGCGGTAATATTGCTTTCTTCCGCCGGAATCTGCACAAAATAACGGGCCTGCTTGGAAGAATCATCCGCCAGCATCTGGGTCACCGTATAAAGCCCCGGTTCCTCTGCAATAAAGCTTACCGGCATACGCACGTGAATATCAGCCACCGCAGCCGGATTATCGGAGCTTACCGATGTCAGCACCGCACCGTTACCTTTATGGATTGTTACCACATCCCCTACCTCATAGGAGGTATCCTTGACTACCGGACACAGGGAATACTGTACCATATTGTAAACAAGGGCCGGATATGCAATACGGAGCGGCAGGTTAGAAGCACTTAAATCAAAGGCAAACAACACTGCACGGGCGTTTTCCGCTTCA
>JAZNXI010000115.1:0-18994 GCA_045593825.1 Lachnospiraceae bacterium | reverse complement strand
CCATAGTAATTGTTGGTGTATTTTCACCTGCCTCCGGCAGGGTGCTTGTCTTCTGTGAGTTATTGCAACCGGAAAGACAGGCAAGTACTGCCAACATGCCGATTGCTGTCCACAAATATTTTTTCATGCAAATCTCCTTGATTTTGGTCTTGTTCTTTTTGTGTCTCTCTTATTTTATAGCAAACTGCATCTTTTTTCAACATAACCTTTGCAAAGTCACAAAAAAATGATATACTATTTGCAAGAAAAAAATCAATCGCACAAAAGCGTGCAGAAAAGAGGTACTTATGTCAAAGGTTATGGTTATGGATCACCCACTGATTCAGCACAAAATCGGCATTATGCGCGACAAAAACACTTCCACCAAGGAATTCCGTGCCCTGGTAGCTGAAGTTGCCCAGCTTGTTTACTACGAAGCCAGCCGCAACTTGGAATTGGCAGATAAAGTAATCGAAACTCCGCTGGTAAAAACCACCGTAAAAGAAATTGCCGGCAAGAAGCTTTGTGTGGTTCCAATTTTACGTGCAGGTCTCCACATGGCAGACGGTATCTTAAACTTAACACCAAATGCCAAGGTAGGCCACATCGGTCTTTACCGTAACGAAGAAACCTTAGAGCCAGTCGAATACTTCTGCAAGCTTCCTGTAGATATTACCGAACGTGAAGTTTTCTTAGTAGACCCGATGCTTGCCACCGGCGGTTCCGCCATTGCAGCCATCGATTTACTGAAAAAGCGCGGCATCGACAAAATCCGTTTCCTGTGCCTCATTGCAGCGCCGGAAGGCATCAAGGCATTAACCGAAGCACATCCTGACGTAGACGTTTACATCGGCGCCCAGGACGAGCGTTTAAACGAAAACGGCTACATCCTTCCGGGTCTCGGCGACGCAGGCGATAGAATCTACGGCACAAAATAATATTGAAATACTGCCACCGGGTAGAATAATGCAAACAAAGCATTCGTTGTACATCATTAGGTCTTAGAAGATGTACTGCGGATGCTTTTTCTGTTAAAATAGCTCCCTTTTTGGAATTGTGTTGCTGATAACTGAGAATTCTAAATCTTTCAACAGCAGCGCTCGTTGGCGGGGTGTATACAATTTTTTTATAGCGTAATACCCCTAGCGCCTTACTATTACACATAAAAAAGCACTTGTAGGGTACCCACAAAAAAATCATACTCTGATACCCTGGAAAATCCAGCAAGCGGGGTATGGACAAATGATTTTTTTGCAGATACCCTGTGGCATGAAAATAAAGCTTAGTACTATGAATTGAAAGGACTACTTATATGAAAAAATATCTTACATCATTTAAAACGCTGACCAAATTTGAGAAAGGACTCTGGCTGACCTCCCTTACAGTTACCATACTCTCCTATCTGCTTTCGTATCTGTTTTCCGGCAGCGGTGATTTGCTCAATCTCATTGCATCCTTAATCGGCGTTACTGCCTTGATTTTTGTTGCAAAGGGCCTTGTGCTTGGACAGTTGTTAACTGTTGTATTTTCTGTTTTTTACGGCATCATCTCCGTGCTGTTTGCTTACTACGGCGAAATGATTACCTACCTGTTTATGACAACACCAATGGCCATTGTTGCCGCCGTGGAGTGGATAAAGAATCCTTACAAAGATACTCAGGAGGTTAAGGTCCATAAGGTAACCAAAAAGCAGTTAGCCGTCATGTGGCTGCTGACTCTTGTTGTTACCGTGCTGTTTTACTTTATTTTAAAGGCATTGAACACCGCCAACCTGTTTTTCAGCACTGTTTCCATTACCACAAGCTTTGTCGCTTCCTATCTGACCTTTTTGCGCAGCCCCTACTATGCCATCGGTTATTCCGCCAACGATGTGGTACTGATTATACTGTGGATTTTGGCTTCCATGGAAAACCTTTCCTATCTTCCGATGGTTGCCTGCTTTATCATGTTTTTATTTAATGATTTGTATGGATTTTATAACTGGAGAAGGATGCAGAAAAGGCAGAAATAGAATAAAAAAGGGCTGTGAAGTTTCATACTTCACAGCCTTAATTTGAATATATCTTACAACAAAAAGAACAGTACCCACACCACCAGCGCTGTTTCCGCAATCAGAATTGCAGGGAAACCATACTTAAAATACCAGTGCTGGGTCTTATGACGGAACCAGTACATGCCTAATGTTGTGCCAAGACAACCTCCAAGCAATGCCACTAAAAACAGTGTCTTTTCCTTGATGCGCCATGCGCCCTTCTTTGCCTTGCGCTTGTCGGCCCACATCACATAGATACCCACCAAATTAATGATTACTAAATAGATTGCTACAATTTTGTATAACATATTAACATTCCTCCTTTTCTTTTGTCTATGAAAAACTCTACAACTCCTTCTGTAGCACTACCGCCACATAGCCTTCATTCTGTGCCTCCACACCGGTTGGTACAAAACCATTTTTCACCCAGAAATATTCGCTCTGCGGATTGCCTTTCGCGAAACAAAGACGCACAAATTGAAAACCGGATTTCTTTAAACATTCATACACCTCTTTCATCAGCGCCGTTCCGATTCCTTTGTCCTGAAACTCTTTATTCATCATAAAAAAGCCCACAAAAGCGGTCTCGTCATTCGGGAAACCCAAAATCAAATCCATTACTGCCACCAGGGTTTCACCCTCATAAAAGCCAAGATAATATTTATCTTCCATGGTTTTGCGAGGCGGCAGGGCCTTCATGTCTGCCCGGATACTGTCCGCCGTTACAAAGGGCGGACAATACTGATAATACAGCGTATTTTCCTTGCAAAGGGCGTATACTGCTGCCACGTCGGTGCCGGTAAGCATTCTTACATTATATTGTTCTGAAAGAAGTTCTACTTGAAACATCATTTTTATTCCCTATTCTTATACATTCAACAGCAATCGCTTAAAACTCTCTAAGCTCCGTAAACTCCACACTATTCTCCGCGGTAGCCCCGCCGTAAAGGCAATCGGTGTACTGCCCGGTTTTAATATAGTGCAGCCACATATATTTCGCGGAATGAGGCATGTTCAAATTCTCTACTTCCGATGCCTCAAACCATTGTAATTCCCCTTCATTACTGGCAAGGGTCGCAGCATCCACATGCTCTGCCAGTTCTCCAAAGAAATAATAATTCTGGCGCACCTCGCCGTTCTTTAAACGAAGGGTAATATAGCGGAGCTTTAAGTTCTCCACATCCTGCTCTGTAAGCCCTGTTTCTTCCTGCAGTTCCCGCATAACACAGGCTCTCGGATTATTTAACTCCGATTCTTCCATGTGACCGCCCGCAGTGCCGGTGTAGGAATTTCCAATCACCTTGGAGCCTACCCGGTACAGCAAAAGAAATTTGTCGCCCCTGCGAAGATATATCGATGTCATGTTTCTAAGCTTACTCATGATAGTGTTCCTCCACATATTGCAAAAACTCTGATGTTTTGGACCAGTACTTGATACCCCAGTTCTCGAAGTTCCACTCCTCCATGTAGTTGTTGCACTCAAAATCAATGTAATACATTTTACCATCCCGAACCACAAAATTAGTTGGGAAGTAATCGATGTTGGCATTTGCCGCATACAGCTTTTCGCACATCTGCCGCATCTGCTCCACATATCCTTCCTGCATTTTGTCCTGTCGTACCAGTTCAAAAATAGTGTCACCGTCGATGTATTCTTTTAAAATGAGCTCCTGCTCCATGTCGTAATCAAGAAGTTTTGGCATTCGGATTTCAATCTCCATCAACCGCTTGTAATCATTTAATTCCGACTCCATTTTATTGCCAAACTGATAATAAGAGCACGGTTCGTGATGAATCTGCTTTAGCACATACTGCTGTTCCCCGTCGGTGGCAAGGTAGGAATAACCACCCTTGCCTTTGCCAAGGAGTTTAATGATTTGGTATTCTTTGTTGTTTACTGTTAAAAACTCTTCCATCCATATCTCCGCCTTAAAGTACTGCTCCTGGAACTTTACCTGTTCCCGAATTTCTTCTTTGGAAAACTTCACACCCTCCGGTGCCACCACCCATTTATCTTCCATGTCATCAAAGCGATGAATAACAGCAATTACCACACCGGTAAACTCCTGCAACGGCTCGTTCACACCAAGCACATAGGCGTCCTGCTCCTCCCCGTCTCCGGCGATGATGCCAGGAATATAACCGTAGTTTACCGGATAAAATATGTCCTTGTGTTTTGGATGATAGGTGCCCGACGGACGGTCTATAAGTACGGTTACGGTTTGTCCAAGCATCTCTTACTCCTCAATAACACTCTTTACTAGCTGCCATGCAATACTGCCTTCGCGGATTTTTTCAAGCACTTCATCGTAACCGAACCATGCCACAGAATCCACCTCGCCGGACAGCTTGAACTCTGCCTTCTTTACCTCTGCCTTAAAGCCAAGCATCAAAAGACCTTTTTTCTCATACGGATAACTTCTTACAAAGGTCAGCTTTTCCACCTTTAATCCGATTTCTTCCTCAATTTCACGGCAGGCGGTATCCTCTGCAGATTCACCCATCTTCATGTAACCTGCCACGCACACATAATTAGTAGTATTTACATAACTCTGGCGAATCAGTGCCACTTCCTTAAATTCGTTTACCACTGCACAAATGGTGCAGGTGGAAAACATATCCCACAGCGGGATTTCACAGATCGGGCAATACTGCATCATACCCTCGTCGCCGATTTCTTTTTGAATTGCTTTGGTTCCGCAATGCGGACAGTATGTAAATTTCATCGTTATTCTCCTTTTTATAATTTCTTTGTAAAACAAATCACCCGGTTTGCTTCCTCAAATCCCAAACTCAAATGAAACTTAAGACTCCCTGTGTTCTCCAGCTCGCAGTCGCTGGCAAACTCCGTACAACCCTGTTTCTTTGCCCAGTTTTCACAAGCTGCAAGCAGTTGCTTTGCATAACCCTGCTTCCGGTAATTCTCTTCAATAAAGATGCCTTCCAGATACCCCACCGGACTGGTTTCTGTTCCTTCTACATAATCGTGACGAAGCTGACACTGGGCAAAGCCAATGGCGTTTCCATCTATAGTTCCAAGAAAGACTGCGGCCTCGGCGCTGCCGATAATCTCCGCAAGCTCTGCTGCCAGTTCCTCCAACACATTGTCTTCCCACATCTGAATTGCCAGTTTTGCCACCGTAAGGGCGTCTTCTTCTTTTGCTTTATAAATTGTCAAGTTCATCCGGTTCCACCACCTTATATCCTTTTTCCATGAGTGCCTTAGCAAACATGCCCTGACCTTCCTTAAGTGTTCCTGTAAAGGTACCGTCGTAAATCTGCTTGGTACCACAGGACGGGCTTCTTGGCTGTAAAATCACCAGGTCAATATCCTCATCGGAAAGCTTCTCAAGCATCCGTTCCACACCAAGATGAAACTCCTTATCCACATTGACGCCCTCCCGGTTGATTGCCACGCCGTTTACCAGTTCCACTGGGATTCTAGGGATTGGCAAGCCTCCAGCCACCTCCGGACACACCGGAATTACTTCTTTATCCTTGATAAATTCAAGCACTTTATCATTTCTGTTATTGCCGCCGCTGTACTTGCAGTTTTCTCCAAGCAGGCAGGCGCTGACTGCTATTTTTTCCATATTTAAAATCCTTTCAGACCAAATACTTCTGCCGCATTCCGCCACATCAAATCCGCGTAAGCTTCCTTGCTGATTTTCTCCGGCAACACATGAAAATAATCCTGATATACAGAACGTTCGCCCCATGGATTACAAAGATATGTATCCACACCATCAATCGGAGCATCACTGCCGAAAAACATTTTCTTGCTGCCATACCGTTTGATTGCCTCAATGGCAGTATCCATCGGCACCCATGCCGTATCGCCGTACAAATTCTCTGCCTTGCCAAGCAGTTCCAAAGCCTCTTTGTTATCGGAGCCAAGGCCCATGTGCACCATCACAAAAGGAATCTCCGGAAACATCTTTGCCGCCTCATACACATAAATCGGCGCATCCTCCGGACCGGTACCCGTATGGGAAACTACCGGCAACTTGTACTTATTTGCCAATTCCAGGTATGGCAACGTTTTTGCATCCACCGGAGAGGTTTTGGAATGATACGGATGCAGCTTCAGGGCATAAATCACATCCCTATTCTCTACAATCAACTGCTCCAGTTCTTCCGTTACCGTTTCGGTAAGTGGTTTTACCCAGACACCCACACCGATTTTACCCGGATTGTTTCTTGCAAAAGCAATACATCTGCGCAACGCATCCTCCTGAGAAACCTGAAACTCCTGCGGAATTAGTTTCTGCTCATGGTCCACTTCGGCACAGTCACCATTGGACACAATCATAAAATCAATCTTATATTTTTCCATAGCAGCAAGGACCTTTTCCTCGGACATGTCAAAGCCAACCTTTTCGCCGCCGATGTGTACATGTGTATCAATAATCATAAACTACCTCCTGACTTCCCACATTACAAATTATACTGAATAATAATTTTTATGGCAACAAAAAAATGGACAAGCAACCTCTCAGTCACTCATCCATTTCCTTTTATTTATTTAATAATCTTTCCATGTCACGTTTTGCCCGGTCCACTTCTTCCCCGGCAATAATACCCCATTCTTCCCGACTCATTTTTAGCTCCAGTTTGTAACACTCCACCGCCTTTTCATTGTCACCAAGAATTTCATAGATGTGAGCCATGGATTGCGGCGGGTCCGTAAACTTCGGGGACGCCTGAACTTCCATTGCTTTTTCATAATGGGCAATGGCTTTCTCATAGTTCTGGCGCTCGGTTTCACGCTCCGCCAGAGCCATCTGTACTAACCATGCCTCCTTACCATCGGCATACTTTTCTTCCATTTCCTGATAGTATCGGTCCTCCAGTTCTTTCTCTCCTTTTGCCGCTGCCAATAACGCACGATAAAGCACGGTACGATATGCACCATCTACCTGCTCCAAATGCATAAGTTCCGCTTCAGCTTCTTTCAGCCGCTTATCTGCCATCAGATTATCCAACAGCCACATGCTGGCCGCCCGATTATCCGGATGACGCTTTACAAAATCTTTTAATTCCCGAATCAACACATGATGATTTCTGCCGTTCCAGTCCGGAATGAAGCTTCCCATGGCATTACAATAATCGCTGATATAGCTTCGATTGTCCGGGTCCAGTTCCATGGCTTCCTTAGAAAGCTCTGCTGCCATTTGTTTATGAATTTCTGCCTGATGAAGATGAAGCTCTGCAATAAGCGACAACGCCTTTGCTTTGTGCTCCGGATTTTTTGCAAATTCACGAAGGGTTTCTTCCATCTGCGTTGCCTCTACCTCGGAAATCAAGCCGGCTTCATAAATGCGGTTGTCTATCCTCTCCATCTGTTTCTTTGCATCCAGAGAAAATAATTCATCAATGGTAATACCAAAGAAAACGGACAACTCCGGCAGTAACGCCACATCCGGCATGGTCACATCATTTTCCCACTTCGACACCGTCTGCGGAGTAACCCCCATTGCCTTTGCCAGAGCTTCCTGGGTGATGCCTCGTTTATTACGTAAGTTTTTAATTTTTGTTCCAAATTCCATAATAAGTTTCCTCATTTCTCCTGTTGTATTTGGAAACAAGCGCGCACTGTATTTCCTTGTTTTGTACATCTGAAGCTTATCAGAAAAACTCCAAGCATACAATTACGCAAAGGTTGTGACAACTAACGTAACACGCTAGTCTGTCTTTTCCAGTTCAGCCACCCACTTTGGAATCATCTCCCCGCTCCAGTCATAGGCCCAGCGATTATCATACTGTCGGTAATCACACTCTAAACGGGCAATCTGAAACAGAAAAATATCATACCACATTGCACGGCGCTTTTCACTTTCGGTCAGGGATTCCTTGTCATAGCCCTCAAAGAAAGCTTTGTTATAGTCATAGGTGCGGAAGCCCACCTCCATGAGCTCATCCGCCCACAAAGCACGCTCAAAATCGATGATTCCGGCGATTTCACCCTCGTCTACAAATACATTTCCGGCCCAGATATCCCAATGGACGAATTTTGGCACTTTGACTTCATCAAAATATGCCTTGTCCTTTTCAAGCAAAGAAAACATCTTATCCTTTGCCACCGGCACCACAATGTTCTTTCGCTCAGCATCAGTAAAAGCATCCGCAAGCATTTCCTTAAACACGGTATACCAGTCCTCACCCTGACGGTCCGGCTGACCATAATAGCCAAACTTTTCTCCGGTAATACTATTTAATTCTTTTGTGTACTGTCCTATCTTATGAAAAATTTGATTTTTTACCTCGTCACTCAGTTCCTCCATACAGGAAGAAAAGCTCCGTCCCGGCAAAAGCTCCATGAAAAAATAAGGTCTGTCACACACCGTCCTGCTGCCATCAAAAAAGAGAATTTCCGGCACCGACACCTTTGCTTTTTCCCTCACCATCTGCATGGAATCCACTTCTGTCCACATAATATTTTTCTCATAGGTCATAATATCCACAGCGTCTGATGGTGCAATTTTTAAAATCACAGGGCGGTCATTCAATTCAACGCGGTATGCCACATTAAAGTATCCTTCCGTCAGCTCTGTAATTTCTTTCGGCTCACATTCAAAGGCCTTATGTACCATTTTATAAATCATTTCTTCTGAAACCACAGTTTTAGTTACACTAACCGGCATTTTTCTTCCTCCACAACCAAACTTCCCACAATCCTAACAGCAAGCAGCCCACCCCATAACAGGCAATATCCTTCCAGTCAAAGGTAGTGCCAATGAGCACGCTGAAAAAACGGTTGTCCTGCAATCCCAAAAGCTCCACGATATGGATTCCCTGCAAGGCCTCTACTCCGGCCGCAAACAAAAACACATACAATGGCAGAAGTCTTGGCTTTTCCGGAAAAACAATTCGCAAAAAGGTGTAAATCAAAACCACCACCAGCATATCGCCCACATACGGGCGGATGAAATTGTCCCGTACAAATAGGGCAATAAAAAGTTCTATCAGAAAAATAACAATGGTTGCCCCAAAATATCCCAGCCGTTTTTTCCCAATTTTTTGTATCATTCTTTCATGCCTCCTATTTCAGCACTGCGATCCATTCTCCATCCTCAATTACATACTGAAATTCCGACAAATCGTCGCTTTCCATTACCTGAAACAGCTCTGTCAGGTCATTTACCGTATTTATGTTTTCTAAATCCTTGCGGCAAATCCACTCCATCTGACCTTCCTCGGAGGAAACAAGTTCTCCTTCAAATTCATCGGTTTTGTAAAGCAGAACGATATATCTGCCGCCGTCTATCGGAAACTGCTTAATGCCGCAAAGCTGCGGATGAAAAATATCCAATCCGGTTTCTTCTTTCATCTCCCGGATAACCGCATCTACAAAGGATTCTCCCGGTTCAATGTGACCGCCGGGCAGGGTATACCCCTTCCAGTCTTTTTTGATGCGGTTCTGCAATAAAATCATATCGTCTTTATAAATCATGCAAAGACAGGTTAATTCCACTTGTTCGGTTCTAGCCATGTTAGTCTCCTCCACTTTTCATCTTATAAATGCCTGCCCGGCACTTCTTTATCAAAAAATCCACTCATACAATATCCCATACAATTCCCGCACATAATACGTTGGAAACAGCCAGATGGCCGTCTTTCCCGGCACTGCCGCCCAAGTAATATCAAGGGCATTTGCAATCATTCCCGCCCGGTACTCATGATACTCACTGGTGGCAATGGCAATGACAGGATTCAGTCCCTGTTCCTCGATTAACTGCTCGGAAAACAGCAGGTTTTCCCTGGTTGTGGTGGATGCTTCTTCTTTATACAGGCGGGAAGCATCAATTCCCTTATTTACCAGATACCGGTACATACATTCTGCCTCGGTGATGTTTTCGCCGTCTCCCTGTCCGCCGGATAACACACACTTAGATTCCGGATGCGCCACTAAATATTCATACGCCGCATCCAGGCGCTCTACCATGGAAAGGCTGGCCCGCTCGCCATATACGCGGCATCCAAGCACCACCACCGTAGCCCCCGGCTCCGGCTCCTTGTTGGCCGCTGCAATCATACAGGCGGATTCTATCACTACCAACAGGGCTACCAAAGCAATGCCTCCAAGAATTCCCCAATGCAAAAAGCGGAGGACCTTATGTCTGCGCCACTTTGCCAGTATACCATGTACCCACGGCATACACAAACCATAGAAAAACAACAGCACCGATACCGTAAGACCGGTTAAATTTCCAATATTTAAACTTACCGACAAGGTGAGGGGCAGGGCAAACCATATAAAACAAAGCACTGCGATAATCATCAGCACCATGCGAAGCACCCAAAGCCAACCTTTGCCAACCAGATTCTTCTTCATTCAAACTTCTCCTTTCCGGGAGGCCTTGTCGAAAGATTTTTCTTTACCAGACTACCCGGTTACCATTATAATACTACAGAAGAAAAAATTTTTAAAGATTTTATGAACTTTTTTGAAGTTTCGATTGTATCTGTTAATGAAAGCATTGAAAGGAGGATTGCAACAGTGATAAATCAATACATTTGCGACTACGGCAAGCGTTTGTACGGCCTATGTACCTTTCTCTGTGCAAACTCCTATGAAGCAGAGGATTTATATCAGGAAACCTGGTTGAAGGTGGTAAAAAACATCGAAAAGTACGACCCGGCCAAGGAGTTTGAACCCTGGCTTACTACCATCTGTGTCAACACCTACCGAAATACGATACGGCGTATCCTAAAAAGTCCGGTGTTTAACACTTTTACCACCACTGAAGAAAAGGAAGATGTCTTAAACTCCGTTCCGGCGCCGGAAGGACGTAACTATTCCGACCTGTATGCTGCCATCGATAATCTCCCTGAAAAACTTAGACTCACCGTGCTGCTCTTTTACTTCCGGGACATGGATATCGAAAAAACGGCAAATGTGCTCGGCATTCCGCCCGGCACCGTAAAATCCCGCTTAAATAAAGCAAGAAAACTACTAAAGGAGGTACTGACGGATGAAACAGATTTACAATTTTGAAGCAAACCAGCCACCGGTGTTAAATGAATCCATGTTAAAAGACGAACTAAAAAAGCGGCAGCTTCGCCGTCAGACCACCATGGCTGCCATTGCCGGAATCTTAATACAACTTGTTTTGTTGCTTTGCGCCGTGCTTTTAGCAAAGGATTATATGCTTCTTTCCGTTCTCTGTGTAGCATATGTTATTTTTTCCGCCACCGGCGGTACCGTTGTTGCCATCTTTATGAATTCCCGTGTTGGCAAACGTGCCCTGAAACATGCTTAAAAATTAAAATCCACATACTTAAGGAGGTTTTCTTATGGCTGTAAGTCTTATATTTTTATTAGTTTTAATTCCACTATTTTTTGCTATTCCGATTATGATAGCAGTATATGTTTACCGCGATGCCAACAAGCGTGGCATGAATGCTGTCCTTTGGATGCTGATTGCCCTTTTAACCCCATCCCTGCTGGGCCTGATTATTTACCTGCTGGTCCGCAGCAACTACTCGGACCTGACCTGTCCAAACTGTAACGCCCCGGTGGAGGAATCCTACGTGGTTTGTCCTAACTGCCGCACCAAGCTGCGTCCAACCTGTGATGTGTGCTCCGCACCGGTTCAGACTACCTGGAAGGTGTGTCCGCACTGCGGCACCGATTTACCGGAATATGACTACACCGTTGCCACTCCGGTCCGAAAAAAGGATACTACCTTAGGAAAGATTTTAATTGCGATTTTGGTGATTCCGATTGCGATTATACTGTTGCTTATTGTGTTTGCCATACCGTTCAGTTACAGCGGAAAATCCGGCTTTGCCTCCAGCAGCACTACTTCCATGACCTTTAGTGAGTTTATGGAAGACCTGCCGGAGCACGAGCAGTTATATTACAAGGAATTATTTGAAATGCATCCTGCCGAGGCAGATGGTCAGAAATACTCTGTATTATCCTACACCGGTGATTATCAAAATGACATTTATACCTATCAATACCTGATTTATATTGCAGACGCAGGAGAACCTTTGGATATCAGTTATCACGATACAAGAGAGGGAAAACTCTTTAATAAAGCTAATTATTTGAATTTTGATATTCTTTGTGACAAACTTGGTGGTGAAGGCGCTGTCTTTATTTACAGCTACGAAGGTACCGAAGCACCGCCGGAATTTATCCGTATTAACTATAATGGCAAGAAAATTGAGATTAGTCCTAATGTTTCCATAGGAGCCCCATTTCTTCCTATAAAGGCGGACTATCCGGCAGCAAGAATGTTTTAAATTATAAAACCCATATTTCTATACGAACCGTACAAACAAAACACCTATCTCCTTCGAACCCGCTCACGCTGACGGTTCGTACAGAGATAGGTGTTTCTATTATAGAATATGCTCCATGCCGACTTTCTGTGGTACCAGTCCGCAGGCTTCATAAAACCTCATGGCACTTTCGTTTAAGGACCACACATTTAAGGTCACGTTGTAGAATTTATATTCTTTTGCATACGTAAGCACATGCTCATACAGGCTCTTGCCAATATGCTGACCTCTGCGTTTTTCGTCCACGCAAAGGTCATCAATGTACAAGGTTTTAATGTCTGTCAGAATCTCGTTATTGATATGCTGCTGCCACACACAGAAGGCATAACCAAGCACTTTTTCTTCTTCATCCACACAGACAAAGATTGGCTTGGTATCGTCCTTTATCAGTTCTGCCAGTTGTTCATCCGTATATTTTTTTGCATCTGCCTTAAACAAATCCGGTCTGCCGTTGTGATGCACCATCAGCACCTGGCGGAGCAGGTTGTTGATACCCGGCATGTCCGTTTCTTTTGCTCTGCGAATGTACATTTGCTTCGCCTTCTTTCTACTTTTTCTTCACGGAATATCCAAAGGTTCCGATATCATCCCCAAGCTCCTTGTAGGTACCGTGGGAATAGGCCATCAGACCGGTGTCATTTAAATGGAACTTACCGGTTTCGTCCATGAACCTATCCTCTACCTGAACGCTTACCACTTCCGCTAAGAACATAGCGTGGCTGCCCAGTTCTTTCACTTCCACAACCTTACATTCAATGTTCACCGGACTTTCCGCAATGCCGGGACAGGCTACCACATTGGACTTTTGCTCCGTAAGGCCTGCTTCCTTAAATTTGTCAATGTCACGGCCGGACTTTACACCGCAATAATCGGTGGCAAATGCCAAATCCTTTGTGGTCAGATTTACCACAAACTCGCCGGTTTCCTTAATGATATCGTAGGAATGACGCTCCGGACGGATGGATACCGTGAGCATTGGTGGGTTGGTGCAAACCGTTGCCGCCCAGGCGATGGTAATAATATTTGCTTTCTCTCCAGGCCGTTTGCAGCTTACCATCACTGCCGGCAAAGGATATAACATATTTCCCGGTTTAAAGGTTACTTTTGCCATTTTACAACCTCCACAGTTTCTATTCCATAATAAATAAAACATTCTACCGCCGCTTCATTAATCCGCTCGCCCGGCACAACAATCGGAATTGCCGGCGGACAGGTTGCAGTTGGCATACGGCAGATATGTCCAAGCGCCTGCTCT
The DNA here is from genome assembly GCA_045593825.1 of Lachnospiraceae bacterium. Taxonomy (GTDB): domain Bacteria; phylum Bacillota; class Clostridia; order Lachnospirales; family Lachnospiraceae; genus SIG299. The sequence goes on along the minus strand of JAZNXI010000115.1, from coordinate 5,435 downwards.
ACCGGAAGCACTTCTCCGGAAGAAAAATATGCCTCCCGAACACTCAATACCTGCTCTGCATGCACTGCTAACGGAATCTTTTTAGCATTACTTCCTGCTTCGTAGTTCTGTTTATTATTTCCCAAAGCTGACAGCAGCCGGTCAAAATCCTGCACGGAATTTTCCGTTGTTGCCATCAACACCAGATAATCCTCGTCTGCATATTCGCACTCTATTTGATGCCCCCGTAACTGTTCTGCCAGTTCTGTTCCCGTCAAGCCGCAGGAAGCGTTGATTGTAATTCTAAGCGGGTCTGTTTCTTCCACCTGCCAACCGGCTTTCCGCAAATGAGTCTTTACTGCTGCCAGCTGTCCGCAAACCTTTGCCAGCCGTTCTTTGTATCCCTCTGCCAGGTACCGGTTGCACAAATCCAGAGACTGCAAAATCAAATAGGACGGACTGGTAGAACCAAACAGTTCCATAGCTCCCTTTGCCCAGTCAAACAACTCCTTGGGCGCAGTTTTGTTAATATGTAAATACGCTCCGCCCGTTAATACCGGCAGTGTTTTGTGGGCAGAATCACAGCAAATATCTGCTCCCAGGTCCATCGGATGCAAAGAGTTTTCCAGAAAATGCAGGTAAGCTCCGTGGGCATTATCCACAAGAAGCAATGTGTTATGCTCGTGGCATATCTTGGACAGTGCCGGAATATCCGCCATGCCGCCAAGATAATTCGGGCTGGTCAAATATACCGCTGCCACTGCATCGCCTTTCTCTGTTAAAACTTTTTCCAAAGTTTCTTCTGTCACCACGCAACTACAAAGGGAAGCGTTCTCCTCCTCGGGCCACAGCCAGACGATGTCAAAGTCCAGCAAAATTGCCGCATACAAAAAGGCTTTGTGGGCATTGCGTGCCGCCACAACCACCGGACGGGAAGAAGCCCTTTTCTCTTCCTTCCACCACCGTCTTGCCAGCTCTAATATTGCCCTGACACATTGGCTGGACCCTTCCGTAGAATACAGCGTTCTTCCTGGACCAAATAGTGCTGTAGCATTTGCTTCACTCTCTCCGATGATGCCGGAAGCCTCATACAAAGCATCCGCTCCGGAAATCTCTGTAATATCTGCGATCTCACAGCCAAGCACCGGCTGCCCCTTATGTCCCGGCATATGTAACCGGACCGCTTCGGAAGCCGAATATTCAGTTACAAAATCATAAATCGGAGTTTTCATACCGCTCTCCATATTCTATACAAACACCGCCAACTACTTTTCTGCGTCCTCTGCCGCCTTAATCATAATGGCACATTCAATTCTCTTCTTAAACAGCTCACAGCCCGGCTCGTAAATACCACGGATGGAACCACTGGCATGATATGCGTTGGCCGCACAGCCGCCGGAGCAGTAAAGCTTTGCCCAACAATCCTTACAGTCCGGTCTTGCATAAGCGTTACAGCTGCGGAATTCTTCCCGAAGGGCATCATTGGTAACACCCTGCCAGATATCGCCCAGCTTGTACGCTTCGTCGCCCACAAACTGGTGGCATGGGTATAAATCGCCCCAAGGGGTAACCGCCATGTACTCCGTGCCGGAACCACAGCCGGAAATTCTCTTATACACACAAGGTCCCTCGGTTAAATCTAACATATAGTGATAGAAAGTGAAGCCTCTGCCTTCCTTCTTACGCTTTATCATTTCCTTTGCAAGGATTTCGTAATGCGCCTTGACAATTTCCAAATCCTCCGGTGTGAGCGCCGCCGGATCATCCAGGGAACTTACTACCGGCTCCATGCTAAGTTCGGTAAAGCCTAAGTCTGCCATATGGAACACGTCCTTGGTGAAGTCCGGATTTGCGTGGGTAAAGGTACCTCTCATGTAGTAGCCCTTTCCTCCGCGGGATTCCACCAACTGTTTGAATTTTGGTACAATTTTATCATAACTGCCGTTACCGGCATAATCTACACGCTTTAAGTCATTGATTTCCTTACGACCATCCAAGCTCAGAACTACATTGCTCATTTCCTTATTGGCAAAATCGATCACATCCTCATCAATTAACATGCCGTTGGTGGTAAGGGTGAAACGGAAATTCTTGTTATGCTCTTTTTCCACGCTTCTTGCATACTGCACCAGCTGCTTTACCACATCCCAGTTCATTAACGGTTCACCGCCAAAGAAGTCCACCTCCAGGTTTCTTCTCTTGCCGGAATTTTCAATTAAGAAATCCAGGGCGCGCTTACCAACCTCAAAGCTCATTAACGCTCTGTCGCCATGGTATTTGCCCTGGCTGGCAAAACAATAAGAGCAGTTTAAGTTACAGGTGTGAGCCACATGCAGACACAGCGCCTTAACCACATTGCCGGAACGCTCCTTAAACTTGCCCGCCATATCCTCAAAGGTATCCTCGGTGTACAGTTTGCCCATCTTCACCAGGGTGCGGATATCCTCCATGCAAAGATGCAGGTCTTCCTCGGTGACATCCTCTCTGTCACCGTATTTTGCAAGCATTTCTGCCACGATTTCCTCTTCTGTTTTCTCTTTAAATGCGGCTATCATGTCATATGCCACTTCATCCACCACATGCACCGCCCCGGAGCAGGTGTCCAACACGATATTGTAGCCGTTTAATTTATATTGATGTACCATAAATTTTACTCCCTCTAACGTAAAGAATGCTGCCTGTTCAGCAGCATTCCCGTTCATCTTAATGACTTATTTCTCTGTGTTTTCACACTGCTGATTAGCAACACCGCAGCTAGTCTTGCAAGCGGACTGGCAGGATGTCTGGCATTCGCCACAGCCACCGTTCTTTGCGCTCTCGCAAAGGTCACGAGTTTCAAGAGTCTTAATTCTTTCCATTGTTGTATTCTCCATTCTCGTAAAATTGATAATGATAAAATTTACCATCATTTCCATCAGTATAGCATAAAGCTTTTTTTCCGTCAATAATTCCGGCCTGATTTTTTAAAGTGTTCATAATAAAACTACTCTGCTTCTGCCGTTATTGCATCCACAATAATGACTTCCTCCGGCATTACCTTGCATGGCAGAAATATCACCTCTACGCCTGCCGCTTTTGCCTCTTCCAAAGCATCGCCAAAGGCTTTATGGGTAGCCACATTCGCCCGGACCTCCGTTACTCCCTCCATGGGAATTACAAAGGCTACCGCACAGTGAAACCCACATTCTACTGCTGTCGTCAATTCTTTCAGATGCTTTACGCCACGCTCCGTTGGGGCATCCGGGAAATAACCGATACCGTCAATTTCCAAGGTACAGCCCTTTACCTCCATCAGGTACTTCTCCCCATTTTTCTCCATGTAAAAGTCCACCCGTGAGGCACCGTAGGTGTATTCCGGTTTGATATAATCGTACCCTTGTCCTGCAAGCCACTCACCAGCCACCTTATTGCACAACTGGCTGTCGATGTTAACCAACCCAAGACCATCTTTATACACCGCAATCAAATCATATTTTGTTTTTCTTGCCGGATTATCCGAAACTTCTAAAATCACTTCCGCCCCGGGAAGCAGCAGTTCCTTACACCGACCGGTGTTTTTCACATGAACCGTTTCCAACACACCGTTAATATATACGTTTGCAATAAAGCGGTTTGGGCGGCTGTGGAAAACGCCTCGGATTATCTTATTGTATTTCATGGTATTTTACCAATCTTCGCCCTCTTCCGGCTCTCTTTCATTATCCGGAGTGAACTGCATCAGATTAGGAATCTTAGCGCAGGTCGGACAATCCTCATCCAAACCATCACTGAAAAGCTTTGGCTCCTCTGCCTCCATTTTTCCTTCTTCATTAAACTTTGGCTTCACGGCACCGCCGCCGTTTGCCATACGTCCGTCTAAAAATGCAATTAACTCATCAATGCTCTGTTCCTGTTTCTTATCGTCCATAATTATTTCCTCCTAAATATCTTTTATTATCATTTTTCCTTTTTCCAAATTTATTATTCTATTCGCCCCAACGCTTTTTTAACCGGTGTCTTACAATTAAGAAGGTTACCACATGGGCTAAAAATGTCACGGTCCAGCTGATTGGGTAGGATGTATATACTGTTTCAATGGTATGGAACCGGTCAATCTGGAATATAGTCGCAATCCACAACAGTCGGAATGCACAAGCACCCAGTAAGGATACAATCATCGGTGCGATGGAATAGCCAAGGCCTCGTAATGCGCCCACCATAACATCCATCATACCGCATAAAAAGTAGGTGGCACAAATAATGCTAAGACGCACCGTACCGGCTTCCACAACTGCCGGACTGTCGGTATATAAACTAAGTAACGGTTCTGCAAACAACCGCACAATCATGCTGAGTCCAAACCCGATTACAATAACGCAGGTTTCTGCTGCAAACAAAATTTTATTGACACGGTTGTATTTTCCGGCACCCACGTTCTGTCCCATAAAGGAAATGGCCGCCTGATAAAAGGCGTTCATGCCAACGTAAACAAAGCCTTCTATGTTCTGCGCCGCAGAATTTCCCGCCACGATGGTTGCACCAAAGGAATTGACGGAAGACTGGATAACTACGTTGGACAAAGAAAACAGCATTCCCTGAAAACCTGCAGGCAGACCAATCTGCATAATCTGTAACAGCTTTCCCTTGTTGACGCCAAGGCACTTGAAATCCAGCCGGATGCCCCCCTGCTCTCTCAACAGACACCGAAGCACCAGTGCCGCGGAAATCACCTGGGAAATAACCGTTGCCAAACCGACACCGAATACACCCCAATGGAACACGATAACAAATACCAAATTTAATGCCACATTTACCACGCCGGCAATGCTTAAGAAATAAAGCGGACGCTTGGTATCACCAATGGCACGTAAAATGGAACTGCCGAAATTGTAAATCATGGTGGCTGTAATACCCGCAAAATATACCCGCAGATAAGTTACCGCCAAGGAAAATACTTCCGGCGGAGACTGCATCCATTTAAGAATCATCGGAGCTCCCACCACGCCGATAACGGTCAGCACCACGCCGCCAATCAGGCTCAAAGTCATGGCCGTATGTACCGTTTCCTTTAATTCATCTTCCTTTTTGGCACCGTAATATCTTGCCACCAAAACATTTGCACCTACGGAAAGACCGATAAACAGGTTAGTCAACAGGTTTATCAGCGAAGATGTGGAACCTACCGCCGCCAGGGAATCATCTCCGGCAAAGCGCCCTACCACCACGATATCCGCCGCATTAAACAACAGCTGCAAAATGCTGGATAACATCAGCGGAAGTGCAAACAACAACATTTTCTTTAAAATCGGGCCGTTACACATGTCAATCTCATACTTTGTCCTGCCCATAGTTTGATACGCCTCTTTCCTATTTAAAAATCTTTTCAAATCCATTCAGATATGGTATCATAAAACATATGAAAAATCAATGTACAAAAGACCTAAACTGACATAAAAAATAAGGAGGATTATTATGAG
>JAZNXI010000114.1:0-12241 GCA_045593825.1 Lachnospiraceae bacterium | reverse complement strand
GAACCGGTTCAAGGAATCCTCCGGATTCCTAAAAACAAGAGAGGGTGATGCATCACCCTCTCTTGTTTTTAGGAATCCGGAGGATTCCTTGAACCGGTTCAAGGTCTGCGCTTCGCTCCGGTCGGCGCATAAGGAGGTGTCCGTTTGGACGCCTTTTTTTAACATTTTTTTCTTGCTTTGAACACAGATTCATCACAGTTTTTGGCTATACTGCAATCAATTGGTCTAATAATTATTTATACGAGGAGAGTAATTTATGAAGAAGAACAGAAGCATTGCAATATGGCTTATGGCTGCACTCGTGGTTCTTTCCGGTTGTGGTAACGGAACCGCGGAAAATCTGACGGGAGATTCCGGAGGCTCTACGGAAAACAGTGCAAACTGGGATAAGGAGCAGCAGAAACCGGCAGGGTCTGAAGATATGGAAGAACCGACAGAACTGGGGGATTCCGAAGAGGCTTTTGGCGAAGATATCAGTGATACACTGTATGCGGGATATTCCGAAAATACAACAACGGACCTTTCCAAGGTGGTAATCAACTGTATTTCCGGCAGCAAGGGCTGTTATACCGTAACAGGTAATACCCTGACGTTTACTAAAGTGTCTGAAGACAGTGTTTATTCTGTTTCCGGCGAATTTAAAGGAAACATTATAATTGATGTCGGCGATGACTATAAATTTGATTTAGAGATGCACGGGCTGTCCTTATGCAGTGACAGCACTAATCCGATTGTGGTAAAAAGCGGTGATAAGGTAACTCTTACGGCAAAGAAGGGGTATCAGAATTATGTTTATGACATAAGAACTGCGATTGATGAAGAAAATCCGGATGCCAAGGCAGGAGCTGTTTATGCGGAAGTAGACCTTAAAATTGCCGGTAAGGGTGAACTGGTTGTTGTTTCCGAGAACAATAACGGTATTCATTCTAAAAAGGATTTAGAAGTAAAAAATCTTACCCTCACCGTGCTTTGTGAGGACAATGCCTTGAAGGGTAATGACAGCGTTACTTTGGAAAAGGCTGTCGCAACCTTAATTTCCACCACCGGTGATGGTGTAAAAACAAGCAACAGCGATATTTCTTCCAAGGGTAACCAAAGAGGAACTATTTCAGTAATTGGCGGTAATTATACCGTTTATGCAGCCTGTGACGGTCTGGACGCTGCCTATGATGTTGTGGTGGAGAATGACGCAGAGGTTGCAACGGTTTTAAACATTTTTACTGATAAGTATTCCAACTATTCTGAGGAGGTCACTGCAGTGGCGGAGGATGTAAATTACATCCGATTCAACGGTGATACCTGGAAATATTCTGTAAAGTACTATAATTCGGATGAAGATTTTGTTTGGGTTGATCCGGAGTATCATTCCAAGGTATCCGGTGGAAGAACCACTTACTATTATTATTCTTTCCCGAAAATGGCAGAGTACAGTAAAATCCAATATTTTATTTACTCCGAGGATATGAAGCAGGGGCAGGAAGAGGAATATCTTGCTATGACAGATTATTTGTCCGTAAATACCGAGTATGACACCTTTGCACTGACGGTACAGGGCAACAGTCTTTCTTACGGCTGGACAAATTATACCACACAGATTAATGAAGGCTTTGGCGGTGGTCCGGGCGGTTTCGGTGGCGGCCCTGGCGGTGGTCACGGTGGATTTGGCGGTGGCATGGGCGGTTTTGGTGAAGGCAACTCCGATAAGGGCGACTATTCTACTAAGGGAATTAAAGCTGCCAATGAAGTGATTATCAATTCCGGAACAGTCAGTATCAAATCCTATGATGATGCAATTCACGCCAATAATGATTGTGCTCTGGAAAACGGAGCAACACCAAAGGGAAATATCACCATCAACGGTGGTGTAATAACCTTGTACAGTAATGATGACGGGCTTCATGCCGACGGTGCGGTTGCGGTAAAAAATGGTGTAGTGGCAGTAACCAACAGCTATGAAGGTGTAGAAGGTGCTTATGTGGAAATTTCCGGCGGCAAAGTTTCTGTGAATGCCAAGGACGATGGAATTAACGCAACAACTACCACAGGAACCGCAGTAGCTGTTTCCGGCGGTGATATCTATATTTATTGCAGTGGTGACGGTATTGACTCCAACAGCAGAACCTCCTATGAGGGTATCGTATTCTCCGGTGGTAATACGGTAACGATTTCCACCTCCGGAGGAAATTCTGCCATTGATTCTGAGCAGGGGTATAAATACGAAGGAGGACAGGTGGTGGCTATTATGCCATCCGGCGGAATGTCCCAGGAAGCGGTGCACTGTAAGAATTTCTCTGAGATTGGTTCCAAGCGGACGACTACCATGATTGCAGGAAGATACGTGAATGTAGCGGTGGAGGATGAAACCGTGGCTACCATTCAGATGCCTTCCGGCATATCCGGCATGGTGATTTATCTAGGCAGCAATGGAGCTTCGGTTTCCGTAGAGGAGACAACAACAGCAGCCTTAGACGAAAACGGTGTATGCTGGTATAAGTAATAAGAATTTTATTTGTTTTTATTAATAAACTATGATACAATGAAATGCGGATGCCAAATATAGGGCATCCGCATTATTTGCTTTGGAAGAGGAGAATACATATGTCTAACTTTTTACTTCGGGTATTACAGGGAACGTTAATCGGTTTGGGCGCAGTACTTCCGGGAATTTCCGGTGGTGTATTGTGCGTTATTTTTGGTGTATACACTATTATCATGGAATTTCTTGCAGATCCGTTCCGTAAATTGAAGAGTCATTTTCCTAAACTTTTGCCAATCGGTATCGGCGGTGTTATCGGATTTATCGGTGTGGCAAAGCTGTTGGGATTCTTTTTGGAGAGATACGAGAATCCTTCCGTATGTCTGTTTATCGGTCTGATTGCGGGCATGCTCCCATCTCTTTATAAAGAGGCAGGAGAGCAGGGAAGAAACAAAAAATCCTATGCAGCCCTGGCGATTGCCATGGTGCTGGTTTTTGCATTGTTAATCAGTCTAAAGGTACTTCATGTGGAAATTACACCAAACTTTGGCTGGTATGTTTTTTGTGGATGCTGTTTAGCGTTAAGTGTAATTGCTCCGGGCATGAGCTTTTCTACTACCTTAATGCCGTTAGGGCTTTATGAACCGTTTGTGGCAGGTATCGGTGATTTTGATTTAGGTGTGCTGATTCCGGGCGGTATCGGCGGCCTGGCAACGGTAATTCTCTTTGCCAAGGCGGTAGATATGCTGTTTAAAAAGCATTATTCCGTAGCATTCCATGCTATTGTAGGCGTAGTAATTGCGGCTACGGTTATGATTATTCCGGTACAGAGCTTTGTGGCTTCCGTTGGCAGCTGCGTAGTTAATGTGATTTGTTTGGCAGTTGGTGTTGTTGCGGCATTTTTATTGGATAAGTTCAATCAGAAGTACGCAGTAAAATAGTCCGGCTTACGGCAGGATGCATTTTGATAAGAAAAGAGGAAAGAACCATGTTATATGCAGCGGATTTTAGAGGAAAGGCAAGAGCAGCCCTTTCCGGAAACTGGGGTAAGGCAGTAGGCGTTGGGTTTGTGGCATCTTTGCTTGGTGCGGCAACTACCGCGTATGGCAGCAGTGGTGGCAGCAGTGGAAACAGCAGTACGGGAACAACATCCGGCGTGAATACGGGGATTGCAGGAAGTGAAGCGTACAATGGACTTGCCGGCTTTGACTTTTCGCAGGTTGACAGTATTACGGACTTAAACGGAATTATCCCGGTAGAATACCAGGTGGGATTTATGGTATTGTTATCGGTATTAAGCTTTGCCGGTATTTTATTTGCTATTATTCATTTTGTAATTGGCGGTGCGGTAACGCTTGGTTATGTAAAATTTAATTTAAATCTGGTGGACCATAAACCGGCCTCCTTTGCACAGCTGTTTTCTGAATTTCACAGGCTGGGTACAGGAATTGCAATGCAGCTGCTTCGTGGAATTTATACATTTTTGTGGTCCCTTTTGTTCATTTTCCCGGGGATTTATGCGGCCTACGGATATGCCATGACACCATATATTTTGATGGAGAATCCGGAAATGACTGCCAATGAGGCAATCACAAAGTCCAAGGAATTGATGCATGGTAACAGATGGCGTTTATTCTGCCTGGAAATCAGTTTTATCGGTTGGAGTTTTCTTTGTATTTTATTTACTCTCGGTATCGGTGTTTTGTGGTTAAAGCCTTATATGGAAGCAAGCTTCGCGGCATTTTACCGTGAGATTACAGCGGAGAAATACGGAAGAGAAGAAAAGAAGGAAGAGATTTATGAAGGATATTATAACGGCCGTATTGTTTGATATGGACGGGCTGGTGCTGGATACCGAAAAGTTATATACCCGGTTTTGGCAGGAGGCAGCAAATGCACTGGGATATCCAATGACAAAGGAACAGGCCCTTGGTATGCGGAGTTTAAACCGTGGAGCCGGTCTTGCTAAAATGCAGTCTTACTTTGGAACGGATGTGGATTACGACTTGATTCGTGGAAAACGTATTGAGATGATGGACGCTTTTGTGGAAAAAGAGGGTGTCACTTTAAAACCGGGCATTCATGAATTGCTGGTATATTTAAAAAAACAGGGTATCAAAACAGCCATTGCTACTTCTTCACCAATAGAACGTACGATTTTGTATTTAACAAGTGTGGGTTTACAAAACAGCTTTGATGAACTGGTAAGCGGCTATATGGTTGAAAAGGGTAAACCTGAGCCGGACATTTATTTATATGCGGCAGATAAGTTTGGCGCTAAGCCGGAAAACTGTATGGTATTGGAAGATTCTCCTGCAGGAATTTTGGCGGCACATCGTGCGGGATGTCTTCCGGTAATGATTCCGGATCAGGATGAACCGGACGAAGAAACGGAAAAGCTTTTATATGCAAAGGTGAAGAGTTTGACAGATGTAATTCCGTTACTTTCCGGGAAATGCTGATAATAAAAAAATAATTATCAAAGATGAGCAGAAAATGTGGAAAAAAACGCATTTTTTGCTCTTTTTTGGTTGACCTTTCCTCGGTTCAGTGCTATAATGGTTTAACGGGCGAAAGCGTTAAAGCGAAAAAGAATATAATTAGAAATAGGAGAGAATATAAAATGCCGATTACAGAGTTTTTAGAGAGAAATGCCAGAGAATTTCCAAATGACATTTGTCTGGTGGAAATTAACCCTGAAATTAAAGAAAACAGAAGGGTAACCTGGAAAGAATATGAGCTCATTGAGCCTACTCCGCAAACCAGCTACCGTAGAGAAATTACCTGGAGTGTTTTTGACGAAAAGGCAAATCGCTTTGCTAATTTGTTAATTAAGCGTGGTATTAAGAAGGGCGATAAGGTGGCCATCCTTATGATGAACTGCTTAGAGTGGCTGCCGATTTATTTTGGTGTGTTAAAGACCGGAGCTTTGGCAGTGCCGTTAAATTTCCGTTATTCTTCCGATGAAATCGAATACTGTGTGAATCTCGCAGAAGCAGATGTTTTGGTATTTGGTGATGCATTTATCGGACGTGTGGAGGAAATTGCGGAACGTATCAGTAAGGGACGTTTATTGATTTACGTTGGTGAGGGCTGCCCAAGCTTTGCAGATGATTACAATTCTTTATCTGCCAACTGCTCCAGCATGCCGCCTCGTATTGTATTAAGTGATGACGATGATGCGGCAATTTATTTCTCCTCCGGAACCACCGGTTTTCCGAAGGCAATTTTACATAAGCACAGAAGTTTAGTGCATTCCTGTAAGGTAGAGCAGTACCATCACGGTCAGCAGAAGGACGACGTATTCCTTTGCATTCCTCCGCTTTACCACACCGGTGCCAAGATGCACTGGTTCGGCAGCCTGTTCTCCGGCAGTAAGGCAATCTTACTTAAGGGTACTAAGCCGGAATTTATTTTAGAGGCTGTTTCCAAAGAAAAATGTACCATCGTATGGCTGTTAGTGCCATGGGCACAGGATTTATTAGAGGCTATTGAAAGCGGCAGAGTCAATCTTGATGATTACGAGCTTGACCAGTGGAGACTGATGCACATCGGTGCCCAGCCGGTTCCGCAGAGCTTAATCAAGAAGTGGAAGAACATCTTCCCGAACCATCAGTACGATACTAACTATGGTCTTTCCGAATCCATCGGACCGGGCTGTGTACACCTTGGTGTAGAAAATATCCATAAGGTTGGTGCCATCGGTAAGGCAGGCTATGGCTGGGAAGTAAAGATTGTAGATGAAAAGAGAAACATCGTTCCAAAGGGAGAGGTTGGCGAACTGGCAGTAAAGGGTCCGGGCGTTATGACCTGTTACTATCACGATGAAAAGGCCACCAACGAAGTGCTGGCAGACGGCTGGCTCTTTACCGGAGATATGGCCCAGGAGGATGAGGACGGTTTCATCTTCTTAGTAGACCGTAAGAAGGACGTTATCATCAGTGGTGGTGAAAACCTGTATCCGGTGCAGATTGAAGACTTCATCCGTACCAACGATAAGGTACATGACGTTGCGGTTATCGGTTTGCCGGATAAGCGTCTCGGTGAAATTGCAGCGGCAATTATTGAAGTGAAGGAAGAAATGGCCATGACCGAAGAAGAAGTTAACGACTTCTGCTTAAAGCTTCCTAGATATAAGCGTCCGCATAAGGTTATTTTTGCGGATATTCCAAGAAATCCTACCGGAAAGATTGAGAAGCCAAAGCTTCGTGAAATTTACGGTGCAAATAAGTTAATCGCAGACCAGAACCTTGGTTAATAGAAAGGAAAGAGAGCAATGAGTGAAACAAAAATCATGTTAGGCAACGAGGCGATTGCCCGTGGTGCCTTTGAAGCAGGTGTAAAGGTTTCCGCAGCATATCCGGGAACCCCAAGTACCGAAATCAGTGAAAATGTAGTAAAGTATCCGGAAATTTATTGTGAGTGGTCTCCAAACGAAAAAGTAGCAATGGAGGTTGCTATCGGTGCTTCCATCAGCGGCGTGCGTTCCATGGCATCCATGAAGCACGTTGGTGTTAACGTGGCGGCAGACCCTCTGTATACTATCTCTTACGGTGGTGTAAACGGAGGTTTAGTGCTTGTGGCAGCAGATGACCCGGGCCTTTATTCTTCCCAGAATGAGCAGGATACCAGATGCGTGGCAAGAGCAGCCATGGTGCCGGTATTAGAGCCATCCGACTCCCAGGAAGCAAAGGATTTTGTTAAGGTTGCGTTTGATTTATCCGAAAAGTACGACACACCAATCATCGTAAGAACCACTACCCGTCTGGCACACTCCCAGGGCCCTGTAACACTGGAAGACAGAGTAGTTCCTGAAGATAAGGTTTACGAGAGAAATCCTGCTAAGTTCGTTATGATGCCGGGCAATGCCAAGGGTCGTCATGTATTTGTAGAAAAGCGTTTAAAGGATATGGCAGCAGATGCCTGCGACATGGCTATCAACCGCGTAGAAATGAACGATACCAAGATTGGTTTCATTACCAGCGGTATTGCATATCAGTACGTAAAGGAAGCTTGTCCAAATGCCAGCGTACTTAAGCTTGGTCTGGTTCATCCGCTTCCAAGAAAGTTAATTGAAGACTTTGCAAGCAAGGTAGATACCCTTTACATATTTGAAGAATTAGAGCCTGTATTTGAAGAGCAGATTAAGGCATGGGGCATCAAGTGCATCGGTAAGGAAATTTTCACTGTACAGGGTGAATATAGTGCAAACATGATCCGCAAGGCTATCTTAAAGGAAGAAGTGGACTTAAAGGCTGCGGCTACCGTTCCTGCCCGTCCTCCGATTCTTTGTCCTGGATGCCCACACAGAAGTGTATACTCTGTACTCAACAAGTTAAAGATTCATGCCGCCGGCGACATCGGTTGTTATACCCTTGGTGCCGTAGCACCTCTTTCTGTGGTAGATACCACTGTTTGTATGGGTGCCAGCATTTCTACACTGCATGGTATGGAAAAGGCAAAGGGCAAAGATTACATCAAGAAGTGGGTTGCAGTTATCGGTGACTCCACCTTTATGCACACCGGTGTGAATTCCCTGATGAACATGGTTTATAATCAGGGTACCGGTACCGTTATGATTTTAGATAACTCCACCACCGGTATGACCGGTCATCAGGACCACGCCGCAACCGGTAAGACCTTAATGGGTGAAGTGGTTCCGGCTATTGATATTCCAAACCTGTGCCGTGCAATGGGTATTAAGAATGTGGTAGAAGTTAATGCCTTTGATATTGTAACTTTGGAAAAGGTAATCAAGGAAGAAGTGGCAAAGGATGAGGTTTCCGTTATCATTACCAAGTCTCCTTGCGTATTGTTAAAGGGCAACAAGTTCACCACCAAGTGTGTGCCGGTAGAAGATAAGTGTAAGAAGTGCGGTGCTTGTCTCCGCCCTGGTTGTCCTGCCCTTACCAAGAAGGCAGACGGCACCATTGCTATTGACGCCACCATGTGCAACGGCTGTGGATTGTGTCAGCAGCTTTGTAAGTTCGGTGCAATCGAGACAAAGGAGGCGTAAGGATATGAAAGAGACAAAGAATATTATGATTGTTGGTGTCGGTGGACAGGGGACCCTGCTTACCAGCCGTATCCTTGGCGGTATTACCGTGGCAGCAGGCTACGATGTAAAGTTGTCTGAGGTACACGGTATGGCACAGAGAGGCGGAAGTGTAGTTACTTTCGTAAGATATGGTGAAAAGGTGGCAGAGCCGATTGTAGAAGAAGGTCAGGCAGATGTGCTGATTGCTTTTGAGCGGTTAGAGGCTCTCCGTTATGCCCACTTCTTAAAGAAGGACGGCGTTATTGTAGTAAATGATCACAGAATTGACCCGATTACCGTAGTAACCGGTATGGCTGAGTATCCGGATAACATCATTGAAAATCTGGAGAAGGACCACAAGGTTCTCAAGGTAAAGGCCATGGAAGAGGCATTAAAGCTTGGCAACTCCAAGGTATTTAATATCATCGTACTTGGTGTGGCTGCAAAGCATATGGACTTTTCCAAGGAGGCATGGTTAGAAGTTATCGAAAAGACCGTACCGCCAAAGACAGTAGAGATTAACAAGCAGGCATTCCTGCTTGGTTTTGAAGGCTAAATTCAGAGAAAGGTATGGAAAAAAGACATGATTTGGAATGAAGCAAAAGAGTGTATGAGCAGAGACGAGATGCGGGCATTACAGAGCGCACGTCTCAAAAAGGTAGTAGACCGGGTATACCACAACGTAGAGTATTACCGCAAGAAAATGCAGGCGGTAGGTATTGAACCGGGCGACATCAACGGCGTGGAGGATATCAGCAAGCTTCCGTTTACCACGAAGGATGATTTGCGTGATACTTACCCATTCGGCCTCTTTGCGGCTCCACAGTCTGAAATCGTGAGAATTCACGCTTCCAGCGGAACCACAGGTAAAGCAACTGTTGTCGGTTACACAAGAAAAGATATCGAGGTTTGGTCTGAGTGCGTAGCAAGAGCATTCTCCCAGGCGGGTCTTGGACGTAACGACATTATTCAGGTTGCCTACGGTTACGGTTTATTCACCGGCGGTTTGGGCGCTCACTATGGTGCAGAGCACTTAGGAGCAACCGTAGTCCCGATGTCCACCGGTAACACAAAGAAGCTTACCACCATGATGAAGGATTTTGGTGCAACTGCTATCGCATGTACTCCATCCTATCTGTTACATATTGCCGAAACCTTAGAGGCAGACGGCGATTTAGACAAGATTAAGTTAAAGGCTGCCATCTGCGGTGCAGAACCATGGACCGAGCAGATGCGTCTGCAGATTGAAGAAAAGCTGCATATCAATGCCTTTGATATTTACGGTTTGTCCGAAATTATGGGACCGGGCGTTGCCTGTGACTGTCAGTATCATAAGGGTCTCCACGTATATGAAGACCACTTCTTACCGGAAATTGTGGACCCTAAGACACTGCAGCCACTTGGCGAGAATGAGACTGGTGAGCTGGTATTTACCACACTTACCAAGGAAGGTATTCCGCTCATCCGTTACCGCACCAAGGACTTAACCAGCATCAGCTACGACAAGTGTGACTGTGGCAGAACATTAGCAAGAATCAGCCGTTTCAAGGGCCGTTCCGATGATATGTTAATTATCCGTGGTGTAAACGTATTCCCATCCCAGGTAGAAGCTGCGCTTCTTGAAATCGGTGAAGCAGCACCATACTATCTGTTAATCGTAGACCGTGTAAACAACCTGGATACCTTAGAGGTTCAGGTAGAAGTAGATGAAAAGTTCTTCTCTGATAAGATCAGCGAATTAGAAAACTTAACCAAGAAGATTGCCCACGCTATCCAGCAGGGTATCGGTCTTGCAGTTAAGGTAAAGCTTGTTGAGCCTAAGACCATCGAGCGAAGCATGGGTAAGGCAGTTCGTGTTATTGATAAGAGAAAATTAGTATAATTTAAAGACAAGGGGGTTACATTATGTTTATCAATCAGTTAACAGTTTTTATTGAAAACCGTACCGGAAGATTAGATGAAGTTTTGGAAGCTTTAAAGGAAGCAGACATCAATATTATTTCCCTGTCTTTAGCAGACACCAGTGAATATGGTTTGCTCCGTATGATTGTATCCCAGCCGGAAAAGGCAAAAGAAGCATTAAAGGCAAAGGATTTCACCGCAATGCTTACTCCGGTGCTTGGTGTAAAGTTATCCCACCAGGTAGGCCAGCTGCAGGTGCTCCTTGCTGAAATTTGCAAGGCAGGCATCAATATTGAATATACCTATGCACTGGCAACCGGCAATGACGATGCGTCCATCGTTATCAGAACCGCAGATTTGGAAGCAGCTGCCAAGGTGCTTTCCGAAACCGGCGTTGAACTGATTAAAGCTGAGGAATTAACAAAGTAATTTATAAAATAAGACAACAGGTTTGAGCACCAGAAGGAGATTATATGGTTATCGATTTTCACACCCACATTTTTCCGGATAAAATCGCCGCAAAGACGATAGCACACTTAGAAGAGGTTGGTAATATCAAGGCGGCAACAGACGGTACTTTAAACGGTCTTTTGGCATCTATGGAACGGTGTGGGGTAGACATGTCGGTCATCCTTCCGGTGGCTACCAAGCCTTCCCAGTTTGAAAGTATCCAAAGCTTTGCAAAACTGGTTAACGAACAGTATCCCGGAAAACTGATTTCCTTTGGGGGAATTCATCCGGACTGTGAGGACTACAAAAAAGAGCTGGATACCATCAAAGAAATGGGATTTAAAGGCATCAAAATTCACCCGGATTATCAGGGTGTGATGATTGATGATATCCGGTTTATGCGGATTATCGAGTATGCCAGTGAGCTGGGACTCATTGTTTTAACCCATGCAGGCATTGACATCGGTCTGCCAAATCCGGTGCACTGTCCGCCGCAGAAAATGCGGAAGGTGTTAGATAACATCAAACCGGAAAAAATGGTGCTGGCCCATCTTGGCGGCTGGTCCCAGTGGGATGAGGTTTATGAGTATCTGGCCGGGGAAAAGGTCTGGTTAGATACTGCATTTATTTATGATGCAATTTCAAGGGAACAATTCCGTAAGATTTTAGAAAAGCATGGTTCCGACAAAATTCTTTTTGCTACAGATTCTCCGTGGAGCGACATGGCAAAAGGAATTCAGTGGATTAAGGAACTGAATCTTTCACAGAAGGTGGAAGAAGATATTCTGTCCGGCAATGCAAAGCGCCTGCTTGGTATTGCATAGGGGAAAAGAGGAGAATTATGATTACAAAAATTTTATTTTTACTTATCTTTTTTGCAGTAATGATTGGTGTTGGTTTGTATTCCAGAAAACATGCCACCAATGTAAATGACTTTGTTTTGGGCGGCAGAGCGGTTGGTCCGTGGCTGACGGCATTTGCGTATGGTACTTCTTACTTTTCGGCAGTAGTATTTGTAGGTTATGCCGGACAGTTTGGTTACAAGTACGGTCTTTCTGCTACCTGGATTGGTATCGGTAATGCAGTCATCGGTTCTTTGCTTGCATGGATTATTTTAGGCCGCAGAACCAGAGTTATGAGTAATCACCTGTCTGCATCCACCATGCCGGATTACTTCGGAAAGAGATACGATTCCAAGGCACTGAAGATAGTGGCTTCTGCCATTTCCTTCATCTTCCTGATTCCGTATACTGCCTCCGTATATAACGGTTTATCCAGATTATTCGGAATGGCCTTTGACATTCCTTATGAGGTTTGTGTAATCGTTATGGCGGCGCTGACCGGAGTATACGTTAAAGTCGGAGGGCAAGCGGTCT
>JAZNXI010000113.1:0-25820 GCA_045593825.1 Lachnospiraceae bacterium | reverse complement strand
GGCGTTCATGTCGGTATATAAACCTTCACCATAGGAGAAGCCATATGCCTTAAGTGCCTGTCGCTTCCACTTAGCAAGAGAATGAACAATTTCTACCTCCGCATCGTTCTGCTCCTTGATGCCAAAGGAAACCGGACGCTCCACACCGTTTAAGTTATCATTCAGACCGGATTCCGGCTTGACAAATAATGGTGCAGACACACGGGTCAGGTTCAGCTTCTTTGCCAGCTGACGTTCGAAGTGGTCTTTTACGCTTTTAATGGCTCTCTGGGTTTCTCTGATATCAAGTTCTGATTTGTATCCTTCCGGGATGTAAAACTGTTCCATATATCCTCCTAGAAATGCAATGCAAAACGCCTGCAAATTTTACACTTTAATTCACTAAACTTATTTCATAAGTGTATCAGTTTTTTTATCAAATAGCAAGAGAAATTTACAGTTTTTCTTTATTCTCCCAACCGGATATCCTCTTTTAAGCCTTCAAAGTCCAGATAATCTTCAATAAACTGCTTCCGAAGCAGCTGTTTCGGCACAAATTCGTTGTACTTTCCGTCAATCTGCACTTCGTCCGGTAACGGCAAAGTGTATAAATCCAACTCCGAAGCCAGCACATCCTTAATGATTTGTTCCAGTTCTTCCTTTTCTCCGGAGAAAATCACTTCCAGATACACCGCCCGGCTCCACGGAAGCTGGTTCTTTATGCCGCGTTTTAACAGTGCATAATGAAGCGTCACCAACTGTCTGGTGCCTACCCATGGAAACACCGCAAACTTTTTGCCGGACAATCTGGTAACTAAATTATCTAAAATTCCGCTGTTTCTGGTAATATACTGAATTTCTGCCAGCCGTTCCTTGCAGCGCCCGCTAAGATACGGATAGGTTCCGTCGTCCTTTAATACGTTGCGGATTTTGCGCACCAGCATGGTGTGCAGGTCTGCATTAAAATCCACATCCCAGTCCACCACGGAAATGCCCGGTACCCGTTTTACAAAGATGACCTTGGACTTGGCGTTGACCTCCACCGTTTCCCAGGAAAGCCCCGCCAGGGCAAACCGGGTACCCACCGGATACACCTTATCCACGGTGCCGATGGTGCGGTTTTCATCCTTAACAAGCAAATATTCCGGCGCCAGAAAAACTGTTAAAAACTTATGGCTGTTCACAATTTTTTCGCCCTCTCTGCCGATAATGAGACCACCGTTTTCGGTCCGCTGCAGCTGGTCTTCTTCTAACATATGCGTAAGCAGTAACTTATAGTCTTCTTTTGAGATATGCCGGAAACTGCCCAGCGATAAAATCTGCTGTGCCAGTGCTGCCGCCGACATCTCACCGTTACTCTTTAACACACTCATAGTCTGGTGGTACAACAGATTATAGGCGTGATTTAACGGCGGAATCGGCTCAATCCAGTGCTCTCTGAGGTAAATTTCTATAATGGCGATGGTGCGGATGAAGTCCCAGTTAATTGGACCAAGCACATCCGCAGAATTGATTTTAATACTCTCCACAAAAGTGAACAACAGCTGTGGCACCTGACCACGTCTGCCGCAACGTCCAAGACGCTGGGCAAAGCTGGACACGGAAAGCGGAGCGCCAATCTGCACCGCCTGATCCAAGGAGCCGATATCGATACCAAGCTCCAAGGTAACCGTAGCACCGGTGACAATTTTTTCGTCGTCGTTTTTCATTTCGTCTTCAGTATTTTCCCGAATTAAAGCCGACACATTGCCATGGTGCACCCGGTACACATCCGGTGCCTTTTTCTCCAGGGCAAGATTTTTCAAGTGGGCCATGACAAACTCGGTTTCTTCCCGGCTGTTGGTGAAAATGATGGTCTTTTTATCTAAGGTCTGCTGAAACAAATATTCATAATGCTCCCTGTCGCCGCTGGTATCAAAGGAACCACCGTTTCCGGTTTCCCTGCCGTCATACTCATCCACGTCACGTTTATCTGCGTAGTTTACAAACCGCTCGATATGCAGGCGGATACGCTTCTTTCCCTCGTCGGTAACCGGTGAGGCACAGGCTCTTCCGGTGCCGGTGTTTAACCAGTCTTCTGCCAAAGATAAATCACCTAAGGTAGCAGACAGCCCGATACGGCGGGGAATTACCCCGGTGAGTTCCTGTAACCGCTCCAGCACGCAAAGCAGCTGCACACCCCGGACATCCCGCATAAAATAATGTACCTCATCAATAATAACAAACCGCAGGTCGGAAAACAGCGACATGCAGGCACCACGTTTGTTAGTAATGAGACTTTCTAACGATTCCGGCGTTATCTGCAAAATTCCTTCCGGATGTTTTATTAACTTCTGCTTCTGGCTCTGGGATGCGTCGCCGTGCCATTTTGTTACCGGAATGTTGGAATCAATCAGCAACTGGTCCAGACGCTTAAACTGGTCGTTAATCAGCGCCTTGAGAGGAGAAATATAGAGTACTCCCACAGAGGATGACGGATGCTCATACAACTCCGTAAGCACAGGAAGAAAGGCCGCCTCGGTTTTACCGGATGCCGTGCCGGAAGAAAGCAGCAAATTATCATCACTATCAAAAATCACTTCACAGGCCGCCACCTGGTTGGCCCGAAGCTCCTCCCACTCATTGCGGTAAATATAGTCCTGAATAAAAGGCGCCAGTCGTTCAAATACGTTCATGGTATCCTCCCTAGTTACCGTATAAACAGTAACGCGTTAAACTTCAAAGTCTACAAACTCATCGTGTATCTCTTCTTCCGATAATCCGCCCTTTGCCATAGCAAAGCTGTTGCTGCCGAGAATTTCTGCAATAGTCTTTTGCGGATTCTGATGCAGAATATTAAGTAGCTCGATAAAGTCGCGGATAATTTCTCGTGGCGTAATATGGGTTTCTGCACCTACACGGTTATACTCTACCGTTAGGAAATATACCAAATCCTCCTGGGTCATTTTCGGCTCATAACGATAAAGCTGGGCATGAATGTGCAGAAGCTTTTCGATTAAAATGTACATTTCCTCCTGGGAAAGCATCTGCAAGCGGATAATCGGCGCAGATAAGTCCTTAACATCGGCGGTGGCAAAATGCCCCTCTGCCAGACGGGAACGCAACGCCTCGTAGCTGAACACGCCCTTGTATTTATCTTCGATGCACTGCGGTGTGCCGCCCATAAGGAAGCCAATGTGCTTGGCCTTGCCCTGCAGCACGTCGTTATACATGGTTAAGATTTTTTCATAATTATTTGCTCTGGTGATGGAGTTCGGAATTTTAAAAATGTTCACCAGCTCGTCGATAACCACCAGCATGCCCTTGTAGCCGGCACCCACCAAAAATGCCGCAAACAGCTTTAAGAAATCGTACCAGGTTTCGTCGGTGACAATAAAATTAATACCCAGGTCTTCCTTAGCTTCTTTGCGTGTGGCATACTCGCCACGGAACCACTTGAGCACGTTGGACTTTAAGGCGCTGTCGTCTTCTTTGTAGGCCTTCCAGTAAAGCACCACCGCTTTGGCAAATTCAAAGCCGTTTACCATGCCCTCCAGAGAGCCTGCCACGGCATAGATACGGCGTTCCACAAGTTTGTCAAATTCTTCTCCGGACACATCGGATTCTGCCTTGATTTCCATCTGGATGCCGGAAATCCACTTTTCAAGCACAAGAGGCAGAGCACCGCCGTCCGGCTTGGATTTGGTGGAAAGATTTTGAATCAGTTCTTTATAAGTGGCAAGCCCCTGTCCCTTGGTGCCGGCAAAGCGGCGCTCCGGGGAAAGGTCTGCATCCACCACCGCAAAGCCCTTGGCAGTGGCATAGTTGCGGATAGTCTGGAGCAAAAAGCTTTTTCCGCTGCCGTACTTGCCCACGATAAAGCGGAAGGATGCACTGCCTTCTTCTATCATTTCGATATCATGTAAAATGGCGTTGATTTCCTGGGTGCGGCCCACGGTAATATACTCTAAGCCTGTGCGGGGCACCACGCCGCCCTTTAACGCATTCATTAACACATTTGCAATTCTTGTAGGTACCTGATTCATTCTTCCACCAGCTTTCTTACTTCTTCAATATAGTCTTCATATAATACAAATTCTTCATCCATCAGGCCGTCGCCGATAAAGTCCATGGCCTTTTCGTTGATGCCGTCTGCCAAAACTTCGACCATGACACCCTTCGAGTCGGCAAAGGCTTTAAAATCTGCTCCCTCAAGCAATACGCCAAGAGCCTGCAGTTCTACGGCCTTCAATGCTTGTTTTAACTCTGCCCACGGACCGGCTGATGGTTCTTCCGGCAAGACCTCCACCGGCTGCTTTACCGCAAAGCTCCACTCCTCTTCCTCCGGCACGGTGAGCTTTTCCTGAGTGATGTAAGCTTCTTCCCTGATTTTTTGCAGATTACCCACATCTACCTTTACTACAGTTTTGGTTGCCTCCCGGTAAACTGCCGTTACCGTACCGGTTACCAGTTTTTCTATGGAACTGCCCTCATTTAACAGCATCTGCACCGCTTCATGGGTGAGGATTTCTGCATCTGCTTTTAATTTATGTTTATAGCCCGTCAATCGGCGAAGTACCGCTTCGGTCTGCTTAAAAATATATCCTAACAGCTTTTTGCCCCGCTCGGTGGTAATCACCTTGCTGACACCCCAGCTGTTATGACTGCACACATAAATCTCTTTTGGGGAAATCATGACCGTTTTGTCCGGCTGACTGTTCCACGGAAAGAACAGGGAATCCTTAAAGGGCTGCCAGATTGCCATGCTCTTCATAGGCTGAAAGATGGAGTCTTCCAAAGCCATACCGTTATCTGACATAAGCACAGACAACTGCTCCAATATCTGACCGACGCTTTCCTGAAACAACGGAAGATTCTCTGATGTCACGAAGGCTGACTTGCGAATATCATAGGACGAAATTCCACAGTGCTGTTCAAACTGATTTTCCTGCTCTGCAAGCTCCGGATAGTACTGCAGCAAGCCCACACCCTCCACAAATTCGGAAAAGGTATGGGGCAAGTCATAGTAAATGTGATAGTCTTTAATCCAGGCGGGAACGTGATTATCTAACGCCGCATCCAGTTCCCGATACTCCTGCCAGAACCACATGAGCTGCTCCAGGCCCTCCAAAGGGTCTGCAACACCGATGTTGGTAATTAACTCATACAAATAAAGATACGCATAAGACAGGGACGTTTTTTCCACCACGCCCTGCCGCAGCTTGGTACGCCAGGTAAAATAGGTGCGCAGCTGCTCGTAGCCCATCATCTGATAGTTTGGGAAGTAGGAAGAATATTCCGCAACCTCTTCATAGTCATCGGTAAAGTCCTGCATGAACACGCCCTGCTTATAAAAAATGCGGGCGGTTTCCCAGCGGACACGAGGGTCGAAAAAGCGGTTGCTGCCATACATAGAAGCTCGGGAATTGCGGGCAATATCCCGCATTTTATCGAACTGCTCCCTAATCGGGTCCTTTTCTAAAGGCTCCACCTTTTGACTTTTTAACACAAACTTGCCAGCTCCCGGAAAAGGACTGGAATCATATTCAATTTCATAATACATATCATCAAAGTTTATATCATCCATGAAACCACCCTCCTTCCGGCAAACTTTTGTTCCCGAACTTTTGTTCTTATTATACCGCCATCTGCCGCAAAATGCAATCACATTAATCAAAAAAAGACACTGTCCTAAATTTTCACTTAGAACAGTGTCCCCTTTGCTATCTACATATTTTAACTTCCCCATTATTAAAACCCAACAAACTTCTCATTTTGTGTATAGGACCAGTGCAACTGCTTAATAAAATCATAGTCCTTTACTTCGTTATAAAATATTAATTCACAAATATGACCGTTAAAGGATGGCTGGAACACATCTCCGCCTACCACAACACGGTTTACAAAACGGTTGGCAGGCACATTTTCCAAGTGGCCTACCGGTTCTCCGTTTACAAATACCATGACGGATTCTGTTCTGGCGTTATAGGTCATGACATAGTGAAACCAGGAACGTTCCGTTAACGCGCAGGCTGCCACATCATACCAGCCGTTTACATGTCTGGAGTCCCGGATTCTGCATACGGAATTACCTTCAAAGGCCAGCGGCACAATGCCCATAAAGCCGCTTTCAAACTTCACATACAGAGCAGAGCTCCAAGGCATACTTGTTTTTGTATGAATCCACATAGATACGGAATAACTGTCGTTTACCAGCACATTGTTCGGTAAAAGAACCGTATTTTCTTCTCGCTGTCCTCCCGGAAAATACAACGCTTTACTATCGGTAAAAATGCCCTGTTCATACGCAAAGCCTTCACCGTTTATGCTACCCTCCAGTTCTCCTTCTTCTGCCCGCAAGTTTCCGTCAAAACGGAAGGTGTAAGTTCCGCTTGTCTTTCCGATATTTTCTTCCGCAAAATAATAGAATTCTTTTTCCGGCAACGGACGGGCATAAAAGAGGCCCTGGGCCACCTGACAGCCGCAGCTTATCATAAATTTGACATGGTCCTTCGTTTCCACACCTTCTACCACCACATCCATTTTGAGCTCTTTGCACATGGTAATAACACTGCGGAGAACTTTTTTACCCCGGTTGTCGCCTGCAGAAGAACGGACAAAGTCCCGGTCAATTTTTATGGTGTTCACCGGCAAATCCTTTAACAGATAGAGTGCGGAAAAGCCGGAACCGAAATCATCAATGGATACCTGGAAACCCTTTTCTTTTAACCGTTCCATCATTTCAATGAGTTCTTCGCTGTCCTTTACAAAGGCACGTTCCGCAAATTCCAGCTCCAGTTCGGAAGTATCTACCTCATAGCTCTTTGCAATACGCTCCAGCTTATCCGGAAATTCCCGGTCATACAGATGCAGTCTTGACATATTCACCGACACCGGAATATGAGCATAGCGCTTGCCCTGCCAGGATTTCTTTAACCGGCACACTTCTTCAAATATATAATGATCCAGCTTTACTACAAAGCCGTTTTTCTCAAATAAATCTATGTACATTTTAGGCACAAGGATACCTTCTTCAGGATGAATCCAGCGGGACAGTGCCTCCGCACCGTACATTTGGGAGGTTACCATGTTCATCTTTGGCTGGAAGAACACCTGAAACTCACCATTTTTGAGGGCATCTTCCATTTCTGCTTCCATCCGCCGGTTGGTTTCATATACGGAATTCAGCTGGTCGTACATGGAATAGCGGTTTTTTCCGTTATTTTTGGCATGATACATGGCAGCGTCACACTTTGCCAGAATATCATCCAAAGGCTCCGTTACACTGTTGTCCAACAGCACACCGATACTTAAGGAAACCAAAGACATAACGTCCTGCCTGAATTCCATTTCCTTAAACCGGGTAATCAAAAGCTCGGCGATTGCCGGCACATCTTCCGCTAAAATTTCACTTGGAAGTATCACCACAAACTCATCGCCACCAAGGCGCGCAATAAAGCATCCCTCCAGAACCTCCTGCAGGAAATCCGCAATGCCCACCAGCAGCTGGTCTCCCATATTGTGTCCGTAAATATCGTTTACTTTTTTGAAATTGTCCACATCCAGAAACATGGCGTGAACCGTGCCGTCCTGCGGCAATTCCAAATAGTACTGATATAAACTTTTTCTGTTTGGCAAATCGGTTAAATAATCCAGTTCTACTATCGCCATATTTCTTCTCCCGATAAAAACTATTTATCAAAAGCAATAAACTTCTCGTTCTCCGCATAGGACAAATGCAGTTTCTTTACAAAATCATAGTCCTTTGCTTCATTGTAGAAAATAAGCTCACAAATATTTCCGTGGAAAGACGGCTGGTACATATCGCCACCGATATAGGCAAGGTTTACAAAGCGGTTGGTCGGAACATTTTCCAAACGGCCCACTGCTTCCCCGTTCACAAAGCCCACAGCCACCTCTGTTTTTGCATTATAAGTAATTACATAATGATACCATGTATTCTCACGGAACTGGCAGGACGCAATATCGTACCAACCGTTTACCACCGTTGCGTCACGGAGACGGCAGCAGGAATTTCCTTCCCAGGCATACGGCACAATACTGCAGAAGCCGCTTTCGAATTTCACAAACAACGCAGAGGTCCAGGCCGTTACCGACTTAGGACGAATCCACATAGAGATGGTAAAACTGTCACTGACAATAATATCATTTGGCAGGACAACAATATTTTCTTCCTGACCACCTCCCGGAAAATACAGGGAACTGCTGTCGGAGAAAATACCCTGGGCAAAATAAAGTCCCTGTCCGGTAATTTGTCCTTCCATACTTCCGTCTTCCGACTTCAGACTTCCGTTTAAGCGGAAGGTGTGATTGTCCTTTGCATTACCGATATAACCTTCCGCAAACTCATAAAATTCGCTGACCGGCATCGGTTTCGCATAGAAAAAGCCCTGGGCAATCTGACAGCCGCAGCTGATGACAAAATTTACCTGTTCTTTGGTTTCGATACCCTCCGTTACAACGTCCATTTTTAAATCCTTACACATGGTAATGATGTTGCGGAGTACGGTTTTTCCTCTTGCATCGTTGGTGGAGGATTGTAAAAAGCCGCGGTCGATTTTAATGGTATCTACCGGCAAATCCTTTAATAAGTACAATGCAGAGAATCCGGAACCAAAATCATCGATGGACACCAGAAAGCCCTTTTCCTTTAATCTGGATACTACGGCAATCAGTTCATCACTATCCTTTACAAAGGTGCTTTCCGTAATTTCCATTTCCAATTCCGGAAGTTCCACCTCATACCGCTTTGCAATAGCCTCCAGACGCTCCGGAAACACTCTGTCGTATAAGTGCAGGCGGGACATATTTACCGATACCGGAATATGCTCATACTTGGTACCCTTCCAGGATGCCTTTAACTTACAAACTTCTTCATAAATATGTAAATCCAGTTTGGTAATAAAACCGTTTTTCTCAAACAAATCAATATAAACCTTTGGCGGACGGATGCCTTCCACCGGATGTACCCAGCGGGATAAAGCCTCTACCCCGTAAAGTTCGGAGGTAACCATATTGATTTTTGGCTGAAGGTAAATTTGGAAATCGCCGTTTTGCATGGCCTCTTCCATTTCCTTCTCTAATTTCCGGTTTACCTCCAGGATGGAATCCAGTTCACTGTATAATGAATAACGGTTTTTACCGCTCATTTTTGCCTGATACATGGCATTATCGCACTTTTCCAGAATATCATCCAGAGGCTGCGTCACCTCCTGGTCGCGGATAACACCTACGCTTAAAGAAACAAGGGAAAGCACGTCTTTTCTGAAGTCCATTTCCTTAAAATCAACAAGCAACTGTTCCACCATCGGCGGCACCTGGTCTGCAGGCATAATGCCATCCATCAGGACAACAAATTCGTCGCCACCCAGACGGGCCACAAATCCAAAATCCTTTGCCTGAAGAAAATTTGCAATGCATACCAAAAGCTGATCGCCCATATTATGACCATGGATGTCATTTGCTTTTTTAAAATTGTCTACATCCAGAAACATGGCATGAATCTTCATGTCCTGCGGCAGTCCCAGATAATATTGATATAAACTTCTACGATTTGGTAAATTGGTTAAATAATCTCTTTCCATGTCCTATCTCCTAACAGAAAAAACGTATTTTTTCTCATTATTAATTTTACAGTAGAACACCGAATATGTCAATAAATGTTCATATCCCCGCTTTTGGTTGACAATTCATGTCATAAATTGTAAAATACTTTATGGCTTTACTTTAAAAAAGAAGCAAGGAGGAAACAAATATGAAAAGAAAATTAGTAGTTCTTTTTCTTTTACTGGCCATGGTTTTTGCCGTAGGCTGTAATAAGAAAGATAAAAATCCAGACCCGACACCAACACCGGTTCCTACTTCCACACCAACACCGGTTCCGGTAAATCAGGCAAAGGAAAATTTAGAAAAACTGATAACAGGATATGATAAGCTGATGGAACTGGAGCCAAACAGCCAGTACGACCTTAGCAAGGGCGTTGGCTACGATATGACCATCGATTTTTCCATCGGCGAACAGATACTGGAACTTCTGGGCATTACCGGTTTAGACACCATCCGGCTTTCCGGTTCTGTTGATATGAAAGATGCCATCTCTATGGACATGGGCTTCTTCTTAAATTCTTCGGAAGTTATCAACGCAGTTATGTACATGACCGAAAACAAGATGATTATTAACTTGCCGAAATACTCTTCTGTCTATGCTGCAGAATCTTTGGAAGAAGCATTAAACGAAGCCGGCTATTCTGATTTGGAAAGCCTGAATTTGGGCAATACCATGCAGCTTTCCGCTGAAATTAATAACATGCTCCGTGCCCACCTGGCAGACCTGGTAGCTTGCTTTAAAGAAGTTGACATCACTCCAAAGTCTTCCATCGGTACCGGCGATTATGTCATGACCGGTGACAAACACACTGTGACTGCCGCTTCCAAAGATATTCTTGTTGTATTAAAGGCTTTCGAAGCAGACATGGAAAAATACTACGGTGAACTTGATTTTGGCTTGTCTGATTTAGACACTTCCGAAGTTCCTACTCTGTTCCTTGACTACTACACAGATGAAAAAGGCAACTTTGCATGGGCATTCCGCACCGACGAAGCTCCGGAGGACCAGATTGTTCTCATCAATACCGGCCTTGGTTTCTGCCTGTATAAAGTAGAAGGCGGCGTAGCAACCCCGGGTATGACATCCATTAAGTCCACCGAAGACACCGGTGTCATTTATCTGTACTTTGACGAACAGGAGCTGGCAGAAGGCGAACTTGCCGAGCCAATGGGCACTATCGACTATGAATATCGCGAAAATTACATTCACGCTGATATTGTTATAGATACCATCGAAGCCACTTTGGATTTTTCCACAAAGAATGATGTTACTACTTATGACTTAACACTGGTTATGGAGGGTATGTCCTTTGTAATTGAGGAAACAGTCAACAAAGAAAATGCCAAAATAACCATGACACTGGCTTCCTACGGTGTCAAATATGCTACTATCGATGTAAACATGACCATGCGCGACTACATGGAAAAGAGCATTCCAACAAACACAGTTGACCTGGAAACCTGGGCTGCAGGACTCGACATGGATGCTCTGACTAATGATCTTGCCGCATTAATGACCGAATATCCATTCCTTGCTACTTTATTTGGCAATACAGAAGACGACGGATACGACGAATGGGAAGGCGAAGAATGGAGCGACGGCACAGAAACCCAGAGAACCGAACCATTTGTACTTCCGGAAGGATATACTGACGATTTTATGGGAATGACCGGCTGGAATGTTGACGCCGAAGGTTACGTTGATTTTGAACCGATGGAAAGTGAGGTTCTTGCTGCCGGCAAGCCATCTACCGGTTACGATATGTTAAAGATTTCCGAAGACCAGCAGCAAAAGCTGTTTACTATTGCGGAAGCCTCTGTGAAAAACCTGGAAAAAACAGCCTACACCTATTACTGGATTTGGGGCAGTGCAGAATATCAGGATGTAGCAAGCTACTACTGTGCTTACTATGATTTTGCCAATCCTGAAAGCTGGGACGACAGCGTTACCTACATCTTTGATGCAGTTTCCGGCGACTTTATCGGCGTAGATATTTACAACCCATCCAAGGACGAAGCTCTCCGTATTGCAAACGAAATATTTAAAGCTTTAGGCGGCACTTATACCATTACCGATACAATGGCAGAAGAAGGTACTTACGATGCTGAAGCAGGTTTCTCCTTCTACGGTTATGATGCAACCCCATACGGCGATACTTATTACAACGTAAGCATTAGCGTTTACAACGGCAATTAAAATAAAAAAAGAGCAAAAAGAAACCCCGCAGCAAATTCGCTGCGGGGTATTTTGTACCTCTTATTGATTAGTCTAAAGAGTAAGGCATGAGTGCTACGTGACGTGCTCTCTTAACTGCTACTGTTAAAGCTCTCTGATGCTTTGCGCAGTTACCTGTAATTCTGCGAGGAAGAATCTTACCTCTCTCGGATACGTATCTCTTTAACTTGTTAACATCCTTATAATCGATACCTGTGTTTGTCTTGTCTGCACAGAAAACACAAACTTTCTTTCTTCTACGAACAACGCGTCTCTTCATAGGAGCGTCTGTTCTTTCAGGCTTATCTGTCTTTGTCATAGCCATGGTTATTACCTCCTTATCCAATCGACTGTTCCATTTTAGTTAAATGGTAATTCTTCGTCTATTCCGTCCGGAATATTCATGAATCCATCACCTGCTGCACTTGGTGCCGGTCTGCTTGGAGCCTGATAGGAATAGTTGCTGTCGCCACCACCCTGTGCATTCTTGCTCTCTGCGAATTCGATATCGTCTAACACAACGTCTGTTGTGTAAACCTTCTGACCGTCTTTGTTTGTGTAGCTTCCTGTTTGGATTCTGCCGGTTACAGCAACCTTCGTGCCCTGTCTTAAATACTTTTCTGCAAATTCTGCCTGTCTGCCAAAGCATACACAGCCGATGAAATCTGCATTCTGCTGGTCTGCGCCATCCTGACGACGACCACGTCTGTCAACAGCAAGAGTGAATCTTGCGATTGCCATGTTATCTCCGCTCTGGGAGTAACTGATGTTAGGGTCACGAGTGAGTCTACCCATTAAGATAACTCTGTTCATTAGGAATACCTCCTATTATTCTGCATCCCGTCTAACGCATAAGAATCTGATGACATTGTCCATAATGCGAACTCTCTTCTCAACTTCCGCTGGAACTGTAGCATCAGCATCGAACTGAATGAAGTAGTAGTAACCTTCCTTCATCTTCTGAATTTCGTAAGCAAGTCTCTTCTTACCCTGATCTTCAACGTTTGTTACAACGCCGCCGAATCTGGTAATGTACTTCTGCGCCTTTTCTAAAGTCGCTAACTTTACGTCATCCTCAACTTTTGCACTAACAACTAACGCTAATTCATACTGGTTCATAGTTGTGTTGCACCTCCTTTTGGTCTCTGGCCCTCTTCCGTAGAAAAGAGCAAGGAAAAATTTACTCGTCACGAAACAAAATTTTACCATAAAAAAAGTGGCCTGTCAACCACTTTTTCTTTCTGTTTCCTGATTTTTCGCGGGCTTACCATTTTTTATGCACCGCCGGACAATAATTGGTATTTACTGCCGCCCGCATTTCCACATAACAGCCGCAGACACCACACATGCCGTTCATGAGACTATCGCACCCGGTACAAATGCCAAGGCGCCTTTCATACTCTTCCTTCGGTGTTTTGATATCTTCATCGATACGGGCAATATATTCCTGCATGGTACGGAACAAATCTCCTTCGTCAAAATCCCGCACCAGACATTTTTTACAAAATCTCCAGTCTTCTTTTTCCATATGTACTCACTTTCAAAGTAACGCACGGCATTATTCTGCGCTTTCTTTTACCCTGCCGTCCATATTTATTTGGCGGACGTTTTTTTCCACCTGCTTGCGGGGAATCATGACCTGATGCTCACAGCCCATGCACTTTAAACGGAAGTCCATCCCTGCCCGGAGCACTTCCCACTCCTTGCTGCCGCAAGGATGCTGCTTTTTTAAAGTTACCACATCTCCAATTTGAATATCCATGCCAATACCTCTCTTGGGTTGTTTTTATCATTCTAACCCATAAGCCACAGAACATGCAAGTAAAATCTACGGATTTAGGCTACTTCCTTTTCTTTAGCAAAATTTTATAAAATATCTCTTGCATTATAAAAATATATGTTGTAGTATTAAATTACAACTCATGTGGTTTTAAAAACCACATATCATGTCATAAGTAACTTTATCTTTTCACATATAACGCAACACTATAATAACTTTAAAGGAGGACCCAGTTATGTCAAAAGAAACCCTGCAGCAAAATCTCACCCATCCTAAAGACCCGGGCAGTGCCCTCACCCATTTTATCGGTGTTATTATGGTGGTGCTCGCCGCCCTGCCGTTGCTTTCCCGCGCCATACGCGGAGAACATCCGGTGTACATTGTTTCCCTTGGAATTTTTGTCGTCAGCATGTTTTTATTATACTCCGCCAGCACCCTGTACCATACCTTTAATCTGTCGGAGAAAATTAACCGCCGTTTAAAGAAGCTGGACCATATCATGATTTATGTTCTTATTGCCGGATCCTACACTCCGGTGTGCTTAATCACTTTAAAAGGTACCGGCGGCACATCACTGTTCCTGCTTGTGTGGGGCGTGGCTTTACTCGGCATCTTACAATGCATCTTTTTTATTAATTGTCCAAAATGGGTTTCTGCCATGCTCTACATTGCCATGGGCTGGCTGTGCGTCTTTTCCTTTGGCGATATTATGGAGCTGTTAAACAAGAATGCCTTTGGCTGGCTTCTTGCCGGCGGCATTATTTATACCATCGGCGGCATTATTTATGCCTGCAAATTTCCGGTGTTTAACAGCCTGCATAAAAATTTCGGTTCCCACGAAATTTTCCACTGCTTCGTATTGGCAGGCAGCATGTGTCACTTTGTTACTATGTATTGCATATAATATTATTGGAAGCCGGTACATAGAAAATCGCTCCTTGATTCTTCTTTGTCCAATAAAAAATAAAGCGGTCGGCCTCCTTACGAATACCCACTGTGCTGCACACAGCACCTGATACTGTACCGGCTATACCGACCGCTTTCACATATTCTACTGCTCGTCTCTTAACAATTCTGTAGGGTCAATACTTGTTTCCCCTTCCATCACCTTAAAATAAAGATTCGGACCTTCCACCACATAGTATCTGGTTGGCTCTGCCACAGTTCCGATACAGTCGCCTTCCTCTAATACATCGCCTTCCTTTAAATCTGTCACATCAAGCTGGCCATACACCAGGCTGGTATTGTTGCCCAGTGCCAGTGTTACGGTAGTTCCGGTGCGGACATCCTCCTCAATGGAAGTTACCACGCCCTTGGCTGCTGCCTTAACCTCGGTGCCAACTGCAGAAGAAAGCACAATTGCCTCACTGATGGCAAACTGGTCTAAGGTCTGATAAAACACGCCGTGGTCCGGGCTGTAAGGAATAATTACCTGACCGGAAATTGGCCACAGAAGCCCTGCAGACTTCTCAAACTTTAACTGCTCCGCAATGAGTGCCGGGCTTAATACCTCTGCAGGCTTTTCTGTATTGTCGCCGGTCTGTGCATCCGGATCTTCCGTATTATCACCCACCTGTACTTCGGAACCTGTTGCTGCCGGGTCAGTAGCTTCACCGGTGTTATCACCAACCTGAACCTCAGAGCCTGTTGTTGCCGGGTCAGTACCTTCACTGGTGTTGTCGCCTACCTGTACGTCAGGATTTTCGGTGTTATCTCCCACCTGCACACCCGGCTCCTCGTTGTTGTCACCTACCTGTACTCCCGGATTCTCGGTATTGTCGCCGGTCTGTTCGCCGCCATCCGCCACCTGAGTGTTACCCAGATCTTCGGTTTCATTTAAATCCACCAGATTATTCGGTGTATCGTCCTCCTCATTTCCTCCTATGCTTAATGCGCCCACAGTTGCAATTGCCGTAATACAGAAAATCGCCACGCCAAACAGCGCACGTTTTCTGAAAACTTCACTTATTTTCACATTAACCCCTGCCTTTCTTTTTATCATTCAGTTTTAGTTTCTCCGAATGAAAAAGATTTATACAGGGGATTTTAATTTTAGCCTTTAAAAAATTTATTTCTATTTATATTCAGAAAACATACGGACCGCAGCTTCCAAATACAATTCCTCTGCCCGTTGCATAGCCTCCGCAAGCGGCATGCCGGCCGGTGCTGTTGCTATAACGCGGGATATTCCATGATTTAAAATCTGCTCCGAACCATCGCCGGTGCTGCCCACCAGTGCCACCGCAAGAATGCCCTTGCTTTTACACCTCATGCCAACACCCTGCACCACTTTTCCGAAGCAGGACTGCCAGTCTAAGCGGCCTTCACCGGTTACCACCATAGAAACACCCGAAAGCTTTTTATCAAAATCAACCAGGTCAAGCACCGTCTCAATACCGGACTTCATAGTTGCATTTAGAAACACTGCCAACGCTCCTCCAAGACCGCCCGCCGCACCGGAGCCGGGAATGGTGTCTAAATTGATTCCAAATTCATTACTAATAACATTGCGGAAATTACACATACCCGCTTCCAAGCTTTCCAGAAATTCCGGTGTACCACCCTTTTGCGGCCCATAAGTATAAGTTGCTCCCTGAGGGCCACACAACGGGTTAGTAACGTCACAGATGACCGTAAAAGAAGCTTCCTTTGCTTGCGGAAGTAAATTGCTTGTATCAATGTGTTTAACACAAATTAAGTTTTCTCCGGCACCTGTCAGTTCTTTGCCGTCCGCATCCAGAAAACGCACACCCAGGGCACTCATACAGCCCATGCCGCCATCGTTAGTGGCCGAACCGCCAATGGCAATGGTGATGTCTTTGCATCCTGCCTTAAGCGCCGCTGCAATTAATTCTCCCGTGCCATAGGTGGTGGTTTTTGCCGGATTACGCTCACCCTCTGTAAGAAGCGGCAATCCGGACGCCGCCGACATTTCTATAATTGCTTTTCTTTCATCTATTTTACCGTAGGATGCTTCCAACGGCCGCATCAACGGGTCGTGCACCGTTACCGTAACCTTACTGCCGCCCATAGCAGAAAGCACCGCATCCGCTGTGCCCTCACCACCATCTGCCACAGGCACACCAACGCACTCACATTGCGGGAATACCTGCTTTGCGGCCCTGGTTAAAATCTCTGCGGTTTTTTCGGTAGACAAGGTTCCTTTAAAGGAATCGGAAGCAAATAAAAATTTCATGGTAGGGCTCCTTTTTGTTGATGGTTTTATTTTAGCATGAAAAAGAAAAAAGGAGAAGGTCCAAAAACCTTCTCCCTGAAATTCTGCCTTGTTCTGTTCCGTCTGTGTTTAGATTACTTTAAGTTGATGCTGTAAGTTACTTCGTTTACAACGTAGTAAGCCTTGCCATCTTCAGGCTTAGCGTAAATCTTAACGTCTGCCATTTCCTTAACCTTGTTGCCCATAGCAACCCAGTCAGCCTTTACAGCCTTGATGATTTCATCAGCGTTGAAGCTTTCACCTGCATACTCAAAAAATAAATTTCTAACCATTTTTGTCTCCTTTAATAAACAAACCTGTTACGAGTTTCTATAAACAGGGTCGATTATAGCATAAAAAATTGTGTAAATTCAATATGTAAAATGAACAAAAATTCGCTCCAAACGGGCGGAAAATGGCGCATTTTGACGACATTTCTACTTCACTTCCAAAAATCTTGTCAGAAACAGCACGTCCTTCACATGCTTGGCTTCTCTGTACACATACAGAATCACCACAATGCCGTCATCGCCATCGGCCCGGAAGATAAACTCGCAACGGTAGCCCTCGCCGGCCTCCAGAGCGTTCTTGAAAACTCCGTCGTAATAGTTGTACTCAGCGCCGTAGTAAGTATCGACCTTCTTGGTTGGGAAGATGCCAACACTGCCCAGAATGTTTTCCACAATGGCCTTTTCAATCAGCTTGGTTTCGTCGGAATCTCCGGCAAAAGCCAGTTGGGTACTGTTGTCAAAATAGCACACAAAGAGGGATTCCGGAACCGGGTCGGTTGGAGAAAGCTTGTTTAATACATACTGGTAGCCTTCCATAGTGCCCAGGTTCTCGTCCTTCACGTTATGCTGAATCTTTTCATTGGCCCATGTGGACGGGATGTAATACTCCACGTAACCGTTGTTTAACGTAACCTTGGTTGAGTTGCGTTTATTATATTCGGTGCCGTCAAGCAGATAATACATGTCGCTTGACAGAGCAGACACCGGCTTAGTTGTAATCTTATCTACCGTTAGGTACAAATCGCCGGTAATTAAGCCCACCTCAATACTGCCATACAGGGCAATTGCGGTTCCTGCCTTATAAGTCTTTGCCGTTGGACGGAGACTCTTATCGCACATACACTCAACAGAAAGCATTTTGTTGTTCAGGCCGGTTACCATAATATTTTTGCCGTCCTTGCCCACGCTTACCACCTGACCGGTTAAAAGCACCGGCTGGCCATCATATTTTGCCTTTGCAGCCTTGCTGTTTGCCTTAAATTCCAAAACAATTTCATCGGCGGTGCGGTACTGATACACTTTGTTATTCTCTGTATCCACCGTAACTTTAGTGCCGCTAAACCAGCCGGCCCCCAAAAAGGAGAGCCACATACACAGGGTCATAAGTATTGCCGTAATTTTTTTTCTGTTCATTTTGCAATCCTCCTTATTCCCTGATGTAGCGGATGCCAAGCTCGGCTTCCAATTCTTCCAGTAATGCCATTACACGGCGGAACACATGGGCCTCCGCATAGTTATCCACCAGTTTGAAAGAGACATGGTCGGCATTATCTATGGTAATTCTTTTCTTCAACGTATCCAAATCTTCCGCCGGCCTCAAATCATAAAGAATTTCCTCATCCCTGATACTGATAATAATAATTTGGGCATTCGGAACTATGATCGGCGGCGGAGAGCTGGTCGGTTTTGCCGTTGGTCGGGGAGTTGCGATTGGCGTAGGCGCTGCCGTTGGCGTTACCACGTCCGGTCCATTCGGATTTTGGGGACCGGTTCCTTCATCCGGCGTCATATCATCGGCTCCAAGCGTACACTTTCCGATGGCTGCACTTAAATCTATTAACTTTTTGTCACTCAGCAATTCTACTTTCTTCTGGCCCCAGCCGGCTAACACCAACAGGGAAACCAAAGCAAGCAGTAACAGCTTCCATCTTTTTTTCATCGCGTTTCCTCGTAATCGATTCCCATTTCATTTAACATTGCCTCCACACCATGGTAGGTGGATGCAACCGCAAAACTGTCTATAACCATCACAGTGTTCTGACGTTTAATCTCAGATAATTTGCTCTTTAACTCAGTCAAATCCGCACAAGGCTCGCCGCTTAAGCTTACCTCGTCGCCGGATACCAGAATGTAGTAGGTATAAGCCCTTCCGGTATCGTCCACATACTGGCCGTTTTCGTTAATTTCGTCCCAGGTATGCACCACAATCCTGTCCGGAAACAGTTTCCTGTACAACCAGAAGCCGTCACCCTTCGCTGCATAGCCAAGATAAAATCCGGCAAAAAACATAAGGATTCCGGCAAATATACAAATCGTAAAATCTCTGGACAAATGCTTTTTCTCATACCAGACATGTTTTCCAACCTCCGGATCCATCCGTGCCGAAAGAATTTCTTTGTCTTTATCATATACTACTTCAAAGCGTTCAAAAATCGGCAGCAACCAGAGGGAAATCAGGCCCAACACACCAAAAACGGTACACAGGGCACCAACAATAATTAGAGTCCAAGGTATCATTTTGCCTCCTCGCTTACGCTTCCCCTGATATAAACATTACTGTATTCCTTTGTCAGCTCTAAGAAAAGCTCTGTTACCATAACCTCATCCCTGTAAAGGATGTTATCATCGTTTTCATTTAAGGCAAGAATAACCGGACGGGTTTTGTTCTGCTCGATGTAGCCCACCAGACTTTTCTTAAAATTCTCTATGGCTTCCGTAATATTATTGCCCACCAGGTCAAAGCTTTCGATTTCTTCGCCTTCTTTTAAAATTTGAATGGTTCTTTGGGTAACATCCGCTTTGTCGTACGGTACCACCACTGACACCGCAAAAACAATTTGATTGATACCGTCTGCAATTTCCAACTGCTGTTCATAGAGCTTGTATTCTGCTTCGGTCTGGGCCTTTGCGTACTCAGTTTCTGCCTGAGTCTGCTTTAAATTGGTTTCCACCGTACTCTGGCCCCACATAACAATCAGCAGAATAATAAATATAACGTCCAAAAGGGAGGTCAAATCAATTAACACATCGCCTTTGGAAGATCTTCTTGTTCTCCGCATGCTTTCACTCCCCGGAATTTATTTTTCTTCCTGAATCTTCTTAAACATTTCTGCCATGTTTAACTTCTTATCAAAATCATCCAGCATAACTTCCACATCGTAGATAATTCTGGATGGGAACACTGCCTCAATTACCTTTAACAGAATAGCAAAAATCAAGCCCCAGAAGGTGGTATCCAGCGCGGTGTTTAAAGAAGTCATCATGGCTTCAATACCACCACCCTGTACCTGCAGCATCAGACCTGCAACAGTACCGAGAATACCAAGCAGCGGGAACACCGGAATGCACTGCACCAGTACACCGTGCCAGGAACACTTTTTGTTAAATTCCGTTTCATACTTACGGATGGTATCCGGTGTGATGGAAGAAGCCTCGTCTTCATTTTCTTCCATTTCTTTAGATACGGCATTTAAGGTATAGGTATTGTTCTTACGCTTTAACGCTTCTTCAATGCGGCTTTTCTGATTGGAAAGATTAATGCCGTTCCAAAGTAATAACGCCGCAACCGCTATACCAAAAAGCACAATGCCTGCTGTTCCGTATTTTGAAATAAATTCCAACATGAATCCCATAATATCTTCTCCTTTGACTAATTTAATTTCAACTTTCTAACTATCAGTGTATAATTTTCGTCGAATTCTGTCAATTATTATATCGGAAAAATCCCGCCGGTCCATTATGATAAACATTGTAAATCTTATTCTCCCATGATAAAATACAGTCAGAAACTGTTTTAGGAGGTGTTTTCGGTGCAGCCGGAAGAAATAAAGACATTATTTGAAATCATGAAACAAGCCGGCATTCATCCGGCACCGGAAACCCTGTCAAAGGAAGAGCTGGATGCACTGTCCAAGAACCCGGAAGCAAAGGTGAAACTGTTCCGTGCCCTGGGCGGCAACGGCATTAACTTTTATCAGGAACTGGAAATGTCCTCTCCATACGTCAATACCCACCGGGATATCAGCTATGGTCCGGAAGATCTGCAGCTCCACAGCCATGCTTTTTTTGAGATTATCTATTGCGAAAGCGGCACCATCCAATACCTGATTGGAGATGCCCGTTACCGCATCCACGCCGGTGACGTAATTTTAATTCCTCCGGGTATCAGTCACCGCCCGATTTTTTACGATGAAATGACAGAACCCTACATCCGTATCGTACTTTGGATCAGTGCGGAATTTTTCCGCACCATAGAAGAATTTTGTCCGGAAGAGCTACGAAACCAGCTGCGCTTGAGAGAGCATTTTTTACTGCGTACCGAAGGCACGGCATATAAGTACATCGGAAAACTTTTCCGACGCGGCGTAGAAGAGGCCAATGCCCAGGCACCAATGTGGGAAATGGCTCTTTGCGGCAACACCACCAACCTTTTGGCCAACCTCGGCCGGGCACTTATGTCCACTGAAGCCTTTTTTCCTGCGGAGCAAAGAGAAGATATTGATGAAATTATCTCCTACATCGAAAACAACTATCCGGAACATATCTCTCTGGAAAAAACCGCAAAGGAATTCCACATCAGCACCAGTACGTTAAGCAAAATGTTTTATAACCGGCTGCACATCAGTTTTTATCATTTTGTTACCCAGCGCCGTTTAATCAATTCCAAGTTAAAAATAGAAGAAGGCAGCTCCATGGAAGAAGCCGCCCTGTCCTGTGGTTTTTGCGATTACTCCGCCTTTTACCGTGCTTTCAAAAAAGAGTACGGCATCACTCCGAAGGAGTATCGGAAAATTATATTTTAGTGCTTAATTTTAAAATAAATCTGATATGGCTCGTAACCGATTTCGTTTAACTTACGGAAATTGATACCCGGGTCCTGGTTTTCCGTACGGTAAAAGGTGCGGAATTCGCCCCACTGACGCTCCGTATCTAAGGATAATTCTTCCTCCGGTGTTTCGGTTTCCAGCTTTAAAATGCGTTCTGCTTCGGTTATGCCGGCAAGTACGTCTGCACCATAACGGTACGCACCCATGGTTTCGTCATCCGGCAGGGTCACAAACTTTAAGCCAATCGGAAGAATTACCACTACCTTATCGCCCTCGTTCCAGGCACGGTCGACAGTCACGAATTCCTTGGTATTATCGGTTTCT
The DNA here is from genome assembly GCA_045593825.1 of Lachnospiraceae bacterium. Lineage (GTDB taxonomy): Bacteria > Bacillota > Clostridia > Lachnospirales > Lachnospiraceae > SIG299. Next base: position 3,865 of record JAZNXI010000113.1, on the reverse strand, counting down.
GCCGCCAATTCGTCATTCACAAATACTCTTGCCTTCTTTGTAATCCAGTCCGGAATCCGAAGGTTTAATTCAAATTGCACCGGTTCCTCCGTATGTACCGTAATCACATACTTCTTAAATTCCGGCTTGTTCTCATAAGCAGACGCAATATCGTTTACCGTCTGCTTTGCATTGTTTTCCGAAGAGTTCATCAGACTTCCGTTTAAATAATCCTGACGCTGTTCCAGTGTAATTTTCTGGTTTTCCAAAATAAAATCCACCGCAGAATTTACATAAGAAGTTACATAAAGCTCTTCTCCGTCCTGATAGTAGATACGACGGTTCCAGGCTGCATTTACCTGCACCATGGTTCCGTGACAGCAGAAGAAGCTGTCACGCTCACCGGCCCAGTCTTTTTTGCTTCCGGCTTTCATTGGCAGGAAATAGGTAAGAAGACCGTGTCCGGGACTGTTCTGATACGGCATGCCCTGCCAGTAAGTCTGGGCAAAAATACCGTTGGCCACATTGTATTCAATGTAGTGCATATATTCCGGATTCTTTGTCTGACGGAATAAGAACTCTGCCAGACGAATCATGTTGTAAACGGTGCAATGCTCCTGATTTTTGTCGCCCAGTCTTGCCTTTAACTTTTTCATTGGTGTCCAGATTTCACCCTGGGTCTGACCGCCGGTAACAAAGGCACCACGGTCGGTAACAGCACACTTCCAATAGCAGTTTACAATATCCAGCCACTTCTTATCACCGGTTACCTCGTAGGCTCTGGCACAGCCCAGCACCTCCGGAATGGTGGTGTTGGCATGCATGTTGGTTAATACATCCTTACCTGCCAAAAGTGGTTCAAACAATCTGCCGCGGTAATAACGCTCCAGCAAAGTCTTGTACTTTTCATCGTCGGTAATCTCCAATAAATCTGCCCAGATTTCCAGCATGCCGCCGGTTTCCATATCTAAAATATTGTCAAATTCTTCTCTGGTATATTCACCGCTCCAGCGGTAAAACCAGTCTGCCAGCTTGTCTGCAATCTGCAGCGCAAGCTCCAGCTTCATAAACTTATACACATCCACCAGACCCATAAACAGCTTATGGATATTGTACTGAGGAGCCCACACGTTCTTGCCCTTGCCGATCCAATACAGATACTTTTCCGGAATCGGGCAAACCCACTCGCCGCCGTTATCCTTCTGGCAAAGCTCCAGCTCCTTTAAAATGGTTTCGGTTTTTGCCTTCAGTTCACCGTCTTTGGAAGCTTCATAATTGAGGGCCGCTGCAGAAAGCCAATGGCCGAGGAAATGTCCTCTTAACTGGCAGCTTAAATCTTCCCATCCGCCAAGAGCATTCTTATCGTGTCCTCTGCCGGTCATACGTCCTGCTTCATGCTGATAGCTGCGGAGCAGATAACGTGTCTCCAATTTCATGAGATAATTCTTATTTGCTTCTTCCCTGCGGCGCATATCGCCTTCCCATAAACGTACCTTGGAACCTTTTAATTCTTTCATTTTGATATTATCTCCTTCCCCATATGTAAGCTATTTTACAATCAGTGTGATTTTTACATCCCGAAGCTTTGGATTCACATCCAGTTCCTCGGTCATATCCAGCCTTGGCACACCGTCGATATCAAAGTGCACCCGGCGGATACCGCTGCTACGTACTCCGTCCACACCCGGACGTGCATGATAGGTGTTCCAAATATCGCCGTATTCATCCTCTACATAAGCGTTGTGGCCGGTACCGAATTCGCCCTCCACACTGCGGGAGGTAAATACCGGATACGGATTTTTAAACCAGTTGGCAGGGGTTAACAAATCCTTGCCTGCTTCGATGGACATATAATTTACCACATAGGAAGAATCCACCGCTGCACTGGAATAGGTAATATAAAGCTTGTCACCCACCACCAGAGAAAACGGTCCTTCATCTACGAAGGTATGGTTATTTGCCCAGCTGTAGTCCGGCTTGGAAAGCACCACCGGCTCGGTAAGAAGCTTCCATGGCTCTTTCGGATTTAACTTTGCAATATATAACCATGCTCCTAAATCCTTTGGCAGGAACTGTCTCTGGGACCAGATGGCATAATAGGAACCTTCCCACTCAAAGCAGGTCATGTCTAATGTAATTTCCTTACCCATTTCACAGATATTGCTGCCGTCGGCCTTTACCACGCGGATTGGGCGCTCCCAGTCTTCTTTTTTAGTCATGTCGCCGCCGTCCTTTAACTTAAGAACGTGGCTTTCTTCCTCAAAGAACGGACCCGGTGTGGCTGCATGGAAAATATACATTTTGTCTTCCACAATGTGAAACTCCGGTGCCCAAAGAAGTCCGCCGATGCCCTCGTGGGTAGTGGAATCTAAAATCAGATGCTCCTTGGCATTTACCAATTCCGGAATGGAATCTGCCTCTCTGATGTATAATGTATGGTTAAAATCTGCGTCATTAGTGGCAATAAAATAGTACTTACCGTTCCACTTGCCGATACACGGGTCTGCACGGTCAAATGCCACCGGAAATTCATAGTGGTCCTGATGGATGGTTCCGGAAATTTCATAGGTGCCCGGAATTGTAAAATCCACATCGGATAATTCCCAGTCAATTCTCTTTTTTGCTGTGGTGCCGTCACTGTACCTGGCAGTTGCCCGAAGGGCAAGAAGCTCCTCTTTGCTGCTGACGGTAACCTCCTTCGGAAGCTCCATAGCCACATTGGACGGTGTTAATAACTTCTTTCTTAAGTAATCCGCTTCCTCTGCGGTAATTTCAATCACATTTTCCGGCACGGTTCCCGGGATATCCACATTAAGTTCTTCTTCCTTGAGCGGTGCACACACTGTCACATCGGAAAGCACAATGTTCTCAATATCTGCAAAACTTGCCTGCTTCCACTCAGCGTAACCGTTCATCCAGGTAAGCACATAAACACCCTTTGCCTCATCTAAGGTACAGCGCACCTTCATCACATGAATATCATCTGCCTGCACAAATCCCTTATTCTCATACACCACAAGATCTTTTGTAGTGTAAAACAGAACCTTTCCGATGGACTGTTCGTCCGGCTCACCCTCTGCCGCAGTGCAGATGCATACCACGCCGTAACCGCCTTCCTTCAGTGCAAACAAACAAGTACTCTTTAAACATTTTGGATTTAAGGATCCATCCTCATTTTCTGTAGCCAGCCCGAACAACACGCCGGAATTATGGTTTAATGCCTCAAAGGTTTTACCGTCTTCGCTAAGTGCTAAATGCATGCTGTAGGCCAGTCTCGGGTCGTATAACTTGGAACTGACCGGATATCTGGAATAATTTAATAAATAAGCCATGGTCACCCTCCGGAAATTTGATTTATTAGTTTCACTTTACTCCAAACTTACACTGTTTACAATGATATATCCTCGTTATTAATTGATGAATCCGTCAGCATGCAAAAAGACCCTGCGGAAAATTCCACAGGGTCCTTGAAAAACTTCTGCTATTCAATTACTTTCTTGTGCTCTTCTTTACAGTAACCTTCTCTAAGTGCCAGATGTCCTGAACATACTCTTCGATAGTTCTGTCGGAGGAGAACTTACCGCTCTTTGCAATGTTGATAAGTGCGGACTTAGCCCAGCCCTTTTCATCGCGGTACTTCTCTTCTACACGCTTCTGTGCTTCTGCGTAGGATACGAAATCCTTGAGGATGAAGTACTGGTCAGCACGCTCGTAACCGTTAGTCTCCAGTAAGGAGTTGTAAAGCTCGCGGAATAACTCTGTATTATCCTGGGAGTAAGTTCCGTCGATGAGCTGTGTCATTGCCATACGGATGTCGGTGTTGGTGTTGTAGATAGCCTTTGGATTGTACTCGTTGTTATGCTCGTAAGCGATAACTTCGTCAGCA
>JAZNXI010000112.1:0-3221 GCA_045593825.1 Lachnospiraceae bacterium | reverse complement strand
GCCATCCCGGATAACATAAACCGCTGTATTGGAGTAGGCAGGAGCGTATTTATATAATTCTATGTCGGTTTTTTGCAGAGTTTCTTCATAGCCCTTTGGTGTTTTTTTCAAATTTCCCAAGGAAATACCGCAATCCTCCGGTGAAATAATGTCGGGAATACCGGCAGCATTCAAATCTGCCAGATTATTGCTGACATTATACAACGCACCATTGTATGCCAACACTGTTAGCAAACCGCTTCCGCTTAAATTTTCTCCGGGAGCAGGAGTTGCTGTTGGACCCATCGAACCACTGTTGTAATCGTCGCTTTTCATTCCTTTTTTGGCAAATGCCCCGCTCATGGCAAGACTTGCTCCCAGCACAACCAGGCAGAAGCAGGCTGCCATGCTTCCCCATTTTATCAGGCGGGGAGCCACTCTTTTTTTGAACTTATAGTTTTCTGCCTCCTCGATAAACTCCTCCCGGATATCGGAAATGGCATCATATAATTTTTCGTTTTTCATAAAACCACTCCTTTCTCCTCAAGGAACGCCTTTAATTTTCTGCGGAGCCGCAGCATTTTTTGCGTCATCTGTGTGGCACTGATTTCGCACTGCCTTGCCAAATTCCTGACTTCTTCGCCGTACCAATAACGCTTTACAAACAAAACCCTGTCCTCTGCTTTTAAGCTCTCCAGCCAGGTATTTATGTATCCGGAAAGTTCCTTTGCTTCCATTTCCTGCTCTACCGTACCCTGCGCCGGAACACAGTCATTTAGTTCCGACAGCATGATCTCCATGCCGTTAAACCGCTTCTTTGCGTGCCTTGCCCGGTATTTACTGATGGAACAATTACGCACAATGCGGCCCAAAAACGCCCGAAAGGAATCCGGTCTGGTTGGCGGAATCTGATTCCATGCCGTATGGTAGGTATCATTCACGCACTCCTCCGCATCTTCCTTCACACTTAACACGTTCATGGCAATGCGAAGACAAAACGTACCATATTTTTTTGCCGTTTCCGTCAGGGCCGACTCGTCCCGACTGAAATATAATTCGATGATTTGGTTATCTTCCATAACTTCTCCCTTTTGTTACCCCTGCTACTGCTTTTTCTCTTCTATGATGTGCTTCTGTATTATGCTACGGTGGTCAATATAATCCCCCATTTGGGAACTGAACATGCCCCACTCAATTTTGCTCCATGTCAGGGTTTCATCATGCACCAGGACATAATATTCATACCGGTCGAAAAGAGCTGTTGCAGACTGCGGTTTTCCCTCCATTTTTACCAAGTAAGGATACACACTCACCCGCTCCGGTTCTTCCATTATCCCCGGGCGTTCCGTAAGGGTGTAGGACTCGCCATCAAAGCAGAGGCTCATTAAAAAGATTTTTGGATATTCATCCTTATTTGCCTCATAATATTCCTTTGAGACTCCTACCTCATCCAAGGTATAATACTTTGCCAGATGTATGGTAGCCGGAGTTCCATTCTGCGTCGTTTCAAAAAACTCCTTCCACTTTTCTTCCCCATTTACATACTGAAACTCATACATTACCACAAAATCTTCCTCGATGGCTTTTTGAAGCATTTCATCGGCAGACATGGTGGTTGGGAAGTTTGCAGTACCGATAGGGTCAAGAGGTGCTTTCACTTCTGTTTTGGTATTATCAAATACTTTCACGCCAAACAACTTAACCGTAGTTCCTGTTTTCAAAGTCTCCCCTGCTTCTTCCGTGTAACCCATCTGTTTCCATATTTTTACCTCATAGATGCCCACAATACTACGGTACTCTTTGGAACCGCCGTCTTTCAGGCGAAGGCAGATTGGAAACAGGAGAATGATGCCGATAATGACTGCAATTATGATAAATAGTTTTTTCTTCATAGGAAACCTCGCTTTCGGGGTATGTATTATGTGTCTTCATAAAATAAGACGCAAAGAAAAACGGAATGTTGTTTTTAATTTTACAAAAATTCCTCCAACCGGTATTCCTTCGCCCTCAGCACCGTACAATCTTCCTTCAGCACCTCTCGGATAATTTTTTCCTCCAAGGCGCATCTACGCTCAAAATGGGCAATCATATCGTCCAAACCCTCAAAGCCATGCTCTTTCCCGTACGGCGACTCCTGCAAATATCTTAACATGAGCGGATACCAAAGTTCCACCCCGTTTTCATCGGAGCGTTCCTTTTTAATCTGCAAAATGTTATCCCGGATGTTACCGGACTGCAAATACAACATCTGAAAGCCCTTCGGCTTTAAAATCTCGTAAGCCTCCCGGTAAAAATCTTCAATATCCTGCTCCGGCATTTGATAATACAGCATCATGTCCTCCATGCTGTTTTGGAAGAAGGAACATTCAAACAAGTTCTTACTATCCGGAGAAAGCGCCCGATAACGGTTCATGATAATGTCATGAAATTGCTCAAAGGGCACTCTGGCATTGTAGATTTCGAAGCTTTCCATCCATTCATAAAATTCTCTCATATCAGCTAAGATTCTGGTATAAGCAACAATATAACGGTCGCCCTCCCGTTTTGTAAACTGCTTAATTTCCTGCTCCACATGAGGATACTTTTTCAATGCCTCTACGTATTGTGCCTTTGTCATATAGCTGCACCAGGCCAGTTCCACCGGGGAAATATCCCCTTCATAATACGCCTTGTACTCCGGAAATTTTTGTGACAGGTTGCGGAGCAATGTACTCTTGCCACTGCCCTGCAAACCCTCTATAAAAATGTGATTTTTCATACTATAGTTCTCCTTCAAACAACGCAAGTCCGTTTTCCATCAATTCATATACCACATCCGCTACCTCTTTGATGTACTTTCTGTCATGGGAAATGGTAATAATAGTGCCCCCAAAGCCCTTAAGCATATCCCGGATGACCGGACCGGACAGCGGCGAAAAGTTTCTGGTTGGTTCATCTAAAATCAGGACATTACTGCCGGACATGCTCATTTTAAGCAACAAAAGCTTTGCCTTTTGACCACCGGATAAATCTCCGATTTTGTGAAGCATTTCATCCGGGGTGTACTTCATGCTGCCAAGGTAGGTACGGATGCGGGAAGTCTCCTCCTTGTCGCCGGTTTCTGACAAGAATTCCACAGGTGTTAAATCAAAATTTAATAATTCTTCGTAGTTTTGCGGCATATAAGACGCTTTAATATCTTTTCGTTTCAATAATTCTTCTGCAATCTTACGAAGCAGTGTAGTCTTACCGCAACCGTTTCT
>JAZNXI010000111.1:0-4477 GCA_045593825.1 Lachnospiraceae bacterium | reverse complement strand
GGTTACCATCGAAAAGATGAGAGAGCGTGCCGACGGATCGATGGTAGGCATTGAAGCAACCATCGTTTGCGTGAGAGATTCCCATAAAGGAATTATTATCGGTAAGCAGGGAGCTATGCTCAAAAAAATCGGTACCAAGGCAAGAGAAGAAATTGAGCGCCTGTTTGAATACAAAGTAAATTTAAAGCTTTGGGTAAAAGTAAAGAAGGACTGGAGAGATTCCGACATCCTTATGAAAAACTACGGCTACCGCGATAATCCGGATGAATTTTAATACATGTAAAAGCATGGAAATTTTATTTCCAGTTCTTCCATAGGGTAATTTACTCCACGATGGAAATCCTAAGTATATCAGAAAAAGATGATATGCGAAGGGAGAAGAGCTTATGAAAACGTGGAATAACTTTAGTTCGGATGTGGAATTTGGAGAGGAATTTTTACCGGGACAAAGAATCAGTGAGGCAACTGCTAATGATTACTGGCAGCGGTTTGCCAAGAGCGGAAGTATTTCCGATTATTTAAACTATACAGCCTACTCCCGGAGAGCATCGGGAGAGGACAAGAAAGATTTTTAAAGGATAGTTATGACAGGACAGATACACTTAACCGGCATGGTACTTGTTTCCATGCCGGTTGGCGACTATGACCGCCGGCTGACAATTTTAACAAGAGAGCGTGGGAAGATTTCCGCATTTGCAAAGGGAGCAAGAAAGCCAACCAGTCCGCTGCTTGGCTGCAGCCAGCCCTTTTCTTTTGGGGAATTTATTTTGTATGAAGGAAAAAGCTCCTACAATGTAGTCAGTGCGGACATCAGCAACTATTTCGCAGAACTTCGGGATGATGTGGAGTCCATTTATTATGCCATGTATTTCTGCGAATTTTCCTGTTTTATGACCAAAGAAAATTTAGAGGCGGGAGAACCGCTGAAATTATTATATATGACGCTTCGGGCACTTTCCAAGCCGGCATTACATAAAAAACTGGTGCGCCGTATTTTTGAACTGCGGTTTATGGCAATCAACGGTGAAATGCCCCAGGTGGAAAGCTGTGTGCTTTGCGGCAGGGAAGAAATGCTAAAGGAAGCCAAGGGATGGTTTTCACCAAGCGCGGGCGGAATCTGCTGTGAAGAATGCAGAAGAAAACGCATGCAGGAGCAAAGCGGGCAGGAAGGCTCCGGCGGCAGATATCAGCCGGAAAACGATGGCCTTTGGATAGGGACGTCCACCATTTATACCATGCAGTATATTCTGGCCACACCGCTGGAGAAACTGTTTACCTTTACTGTGTCTGATGAAGTGCTTTCCGAGCTTGGAAGTGCAATGGACCAATTCCTTGCAAAGCACGTGGGACACAAGATGAAATCGGAAGAAATGTTGGAGGTATTTTAACTTTTTTATAGAAAGGTACTTAGTATGCGAAAGAAGAATATAACAGGTAAAATGTTGCTACTAACATTTGGTATGGCTTGTTTTATGGCGCTTGCCGGCTGTAATGGCGGACCAGGCAAAACCACCGGGGAAAACGGCAGCAATTTAGAAAATAACGGCGGAAGTCATACCGATGCAGGGCAAACGGGTGAGCCAACCGCTACGCCAACCCCTACGATTACCCCAACTCCGACGTTACTGCCGGCAGAAGAGTCGTCGGCCAGACTGGCAGCAGTGAATAAGTTGATAGTTGGCATGGTGAAACCGGACACGATTCGGGAATACAGTGTGCTTCCGGTGCTGGAAATCAATGTGGAAAATAAAATTGGTGATAAATATGAAACCGGAACCATGGTGCTTTCCGATGTGTCGGAAAATGTGCTGTATGAAGGCGGTTTGGAGATTAAGCTTCGCGGCAATTCCACCAGATATTTAAACAAGCGCCCGTACAAAATCAAGCTGGAAACAAAGTCCGATTTATTCGGTATGGGTAAGAATAAGCATTGGGTGCTGCTTGCTAACGATATCGACCATACCTTAATCCGGAATAAAATTACCCTGGATTTCGCATCTGCCATCGGCATGAAGTTTGCCAGTGAGTCCCAGCTGGTTTCTGTATTTTTGAACGGAAATTATCAGGGTGTTTACCAGCTTTGTGAGCATATCCGTGTGGATGAAGAAAGGGTAGACATTTTTGACTGGGACAATTATTTCCTTGCCGATGAATGGTCGGAAGAGCTGGATATGAAGCAGAAGGATTACGAGAAGGCGGCAAATACTCCGCAGACCGGCGGATTCCTGCTGGAGGCCGACTTTTATGCGTTTAGTGATTCGAAGCTTTCCAAGGTGGTAACCAACTTCCGCCAGCCGTTCTACTTTAATACGCCGGAGGTGGTTCCGGAGGATTCGGAGCTTTACAACTATACAAAAAATTATATACAATCCTTTGAATATGCCCTTCACAGTGAGGATTACATTTATAACAGTGACGACAAGCATTATTCCGCCTTTGGAATCCAGTACGACGGCAAAGAAAACGGTTGGTTTGCCAGTGTCAGTGAGGTGGATTATACCGATCCGACTTTTGACGGGTATCATTATTCCCGGCTGTTTGATTTGGATTCCCTGGTGCAGAATTTTATGGTGTGCGAGCTGACCATGAACTGGGACAGCATGAAAAACAGTACGTTCCTCTACAAGGATATTGAAGGTCCTGCTTACATGGGGCCGGTGTGGGATTATGACTGGGCCTACGGCAATATCAATATGTACCGCATTGATACCTACATCACCGATGACTGGCATACCACCAACAATTACTTTACAAGAGAGCAGTTTTATCAGTCGGTACAGTGGAACCGGTATCTGATTAAAGACCCGTACTTCCTGATGAAGGTATATGAGAAATATCATAAGGAACGGACGGGAACGGGGGCATTGAAATCGTTGCTGAATTCTCTGGACTATTATCAGGAGTTTTTGAAATTTGACGGTGCCCTAAATGATAAACGCTGGGGATATGGCGGAAGAAACGGTGAGAAATACGCCAAAGCCACCGATAGCCTGCAAACCTTTATCAAAGACCGCGTGGCATGGCTGGATGCCCAGTTTGTTGATTTTGAAACATTGGTAGCGTCCCTGGGTTACTATGAACCTTCACCGGAGGCATTGCATGTAGAGAAGGTGGAGACAGGGGGAAATGAATACGTTATTACGGTGGTTGTAGACGGTGTGGAAGCTGCAGAGGTGGAATACCAGATTAACGGTGTAAATCTGGTGCGTGCGGCAGTGATTGACGGAGTCAGCACCGTAACCGTACCTGCAGAATGGTTTACCGATGGCATGGATATGATTCACATCCGTCCGGTACAGGAAGACGGCAGTTATTATTATGCAGTCATTGAAAAGGAAGCCTTGCCGATAAGCAATTATTATTTGTATGATTAGTTTTTTGCGGTTGACATTTTTCAAAATCTCAAGTATAATTGCCCCATAGTTAAACGGCTGTGAAGAGGAGTAGTACACATACAGGATGGTTTAGAGAGAAGATGGCTGGTGAAAATCTTCCCAAAATGTAGTGGAAAGGCGCCTTGGAGCTTTGGTTTTGAACGGACAGGGGTTCGACTCCCCTCAGTTTTACTAGAAATCAACGGAATCCTCCGTTACAGGACTCAGAGAGCATAACGGATGCTTTTTAAAGTATTTGTTATGAAGCTAGGTGGAACCACGGACATCAAATTTGTTCGCCCTAAGCAGACAAGACACTTGTTCTGCTTAGGGCGTTTTCTATTTTAACCACCTATGCAGAGCGTAACTATTTCAAAGAAAGAGAGGATTTTATTATGGAAAAGACCATGGACAAAATCATCGCTCTGGCTAAGAACAGAGGCTTTGTGTACCCGGGCTCCGAAATTTACGGCGGTCTGGCAAACACCTGGGATTACGGTAATCTCGGTGTAGAACTTAAGAACAATGTAAAGAAGGCATGGTGGAGCAAGTTCATCCAGGAAAATCCATACAACGTAGGTGTGGACTGTGCCATCTTAATGAACCCACAGACATGGGTTGCCAGCGGCCATCTCGGCGGCTTCGCAGACCCTCTGATGGACTGTAAGGAATGTAAGGAGCGTTTCCGTGCCGACAAGTTAATCGAAGACTATGCATTCGAAAAGAAGATTACCTTCGACAAGGCTATCGATGCATGGACCCATGAAGAAATGAAGGCTTACATCGACGAGCACGGCATCGACTGCCCAAGCTGCGGTAAGCACAACTTCACTGACATCCGTCAGTTCAACTTAATGTTCAAGACCTTCCAGGGTGTTACCGAAGATGCAAAGAACATCGTATACCTTCGTCCGGAAACCGCACAGGGTATTTTCGTAAACTTCAAGAACGTACAGAGAACTTCCAGAAAGAAGATTCCGTTTGGTATCGGCCAGATCGGTAAGTCCTTCCGTAACGAAATCACACCTGGTAACTTCACTTTCCGTACCAGAGAGTTCGAGCAGATGGAACTTGAGTTCTTCTGTGAGCCGGATACTGACCTT
>JAZNXI010000110.1:0-8010 GCA_045593825.1 Lachnospiraceae bacterium | reverse complement strand
GGGCAACTTGTCTTCCTAAGACCGCTTGGCCACCGACTTAACCATCGGTAAAAAATTTAAGGAAATTGTTACTACACATTTTAACAGCGTTACCTGTGAAAATGAAATGAAGACCGATGCGACATTAGACCAGGCAAAGTCCAAGGCGGGAGTAAAGGATGATCCTGCCTTTGTGGCAACTAATTTCGGACGCAGCCAGAGTATCATCAAGTACTGCAAGGATAACAACATGCAGATGAGATATCATACTTTGGTATGGCATGCCCAGACTCCGGACTGGTTTTTCCGTGTGGATTATGACAGCAAAAAAGATTATGTAGACATGGAAACTATGAAGATGCGTATGAGAAACTTCATTTTCCAGGTAATCGAATACTACGATACCAACTATCCTGACCTGATTTATGCCATCGATGTTGTTAACGAGGCCTTCAACGGCAACGGCAAGTATAATACCACCGATTACGACAACAACGGCTGGTATCAGACCATGGGTCATGAGTACATTTACTATGCATTTCTTTACACAAGAGAGGCAGTGGAAGCATCCCAGAACATGAAGGATGTAACTTTGGTATATAACGATTACGGCATGACCGGCAAGGTAGACAGAGTACTTACCAATCTGCCTGCCATGTTTGCGGAACACGGCAAGGATGTTCACGACTATGTGGATGCCATCGGTATGCAGAGCCATTTGAGTACCAATGATTACATGCAGAATTTCCTGAATGCGGCGCAAAAGTTTGTGGATGCAGGCTTCGAATTGCAGCTGACAGAACTGGACCTCGGTATTGCAGACAATAAGGTTGGCGAAGAGCCAACCAAGGAATTACTGCTCAGACAGGCAAAGAAGTACCGCTATATCATGGATGGTCTGTTGGATATTCAGGCAAAAGGCGGTAAAATTACATCGGTTACTTTATGGGGCTTCACCGATGCCCACTCCTGGAGAGCGAATGATAACGGATTTGACGGCCGCTGTCTTTTGTTCGATAAGAACCTGGAGGCAAAGCTTGCTCTTCGCGGCTTTGCGCGTTGCGATGATATCGCTTCCCTGTATGACATTGGAATTAAATACTAAAGCTAAAAAGAAGGTGGAAATTTGAAGCAGAAATTAAAATATGATTGGGAGTTTCAAAAGCTACCGGTTATTAATGGAATCATCCCGGAATCCTTTGAGGAAGGGGCATTTTATCCAGTGGTAATTCCCCATGACTGGCTTATCGGTCAGGCGGAAAACCTGTATGAGGATTCGGTGGGATGGTACCGGAAAAGAATAGAGTTAAATCCTGAGGCGCAGCGAAATTATTTCCTGCGCTTTGAGGGCGTTTATATGAACTGCACCATTTTTGTGAACGGACAGCAGGCGGGAGAATGGAAATATGGTTACACTACCTTTGAGGTGAACATTACACCGTTTGTACAGCCGGGTGAAAATGAAATCCTGGTTAAAGTAGTGCATCAGTGTCCGAATTCCCGCTGGTATAGCGGTGCGGGAATTTACCGTCCGGTATGGCTGATAGAGAAAGAAGCGGCCTATTTTGCAGCGGATGGAATTTATATCCACACGGAGAAGACGGACGGAGGATACCGTACGGAAATATCTGCGGAAGTAGTGCTTCCGGAAGGGGCATCGGCAAAGGATTACCTGGTGAGCTATCAGGTATTTGATAAAGAAAAAAATGTGGTTGCGGAGGCTGTGATTTCTGCGGAAAATACCGCCACGGATTTGGTGGTGGAGAACGCAAAAGAATGGTCTGTTTGCCAACCGTATTTATATGAGCTCAGGGCAGAGCTTCTGCATGTGGAAAGCAGAAGGATAAATGACAAATGGGATGAGGTGCTGGATACGGAATTTGTTTCCTTTGGATGCCGCACTTTGGAATTCACCTGTGATAAGGGCTTTTTCTTAAACGGAGAGCATGTGAAATTAAACGGTGTGTGCCTGCATCACGATTTGGGATGCCTTGGCAGTGCCATGAATAAAAATGCCCTGCGCCGTCAGCTGGAAATCATGCAGGACATGGGAGCAAATGCCATTCGTACCGCCCACAATATGCCGGCAGTGGAGCTGATGGAACTGGCGGACGAAATGGGTATTCTTGTGCTGTCCGAAAGCTTTGACTGTTGGAAAAAGCCAAAAAATCCGTACGACTATGCCCGTTTCTTTGAAGAGTGGGCAGAACGGGATGTGGCAAACTGGATTCGCAGGGACCGCAATCATCCAAGTGTAATTATGTGGTCCGTCGGTAATGAAATTTTTGATACCCATGCAGACGAGCGGGGCCAGGAAACCCTGCGTATGCTGATGGATTTGGTGGAAGAGCATGACCCGAAGGGCAATGCGCTGTCTACCCTTGGCAGTAATTTCATGCCTTGGCCGAATACCCAGAAGTGTGCGGATATTATTAAATTAATCGGCTATAATTATGCGGAAAAACTGTATGAGGAGCATCACGCCGCCCATCCGGACTGGATGATTTACGGCAGTGAAACTTCCTCCATTGTACAGAGCCGTGGAATCTACCATTTCCCGATGGAAAAAGAAATTCTGGCGGATGACGATGAGCAGTGTTCCGGCCTTGGCAACAGTATTACCAGCTGGGGAGCTCCGAGTATCGAATTCTGTATCACCAAAGACCGGGATACGGAGTATTCCCTGGGCCAGTTTTTGTGGTCCGGAATCGATTATTTGGGAGAACCGACTCCGTATCACGGCAGAAATTCTTACTTTGGCATGGTGGATACCGCGGGATTCAAAAAGGATGCCTTTTATTTTTATCAGGCGGCTTGGAATGATTACCGCAACAAGCCGGTTATTCATATTTTCCCATACTGGGATTTTAACCCGGGTCAGCTGGTGGACGTAAGGGTAGTCAGCAATGCGCCGGAAATCGAATTGTTCGTAAGCGGTACCTCTGCGGGACGGGTGAAACTGGATATGCAGCATGGTAACAGGTTTACCGGTGATTGGAAGATTCCTTATGCGCCGGGAGAACTGTATGCGGTGGCATATGATGAAAACGGCAGGGTTATTGCGGAGGATACCAAGGATTCTTTCGGTGATGCGTCCGTAATTTGCCTGGAGGCAGATAAAACCATAATTACAGCAGATGATGAAGAATTAGTATTTATTACGGTTTCTATGGAAGATAAGACCGGTAATCCGGTGGAAAATGCCAACAACCGGGTGAGGGTAGAAGTAACCGGCGCCGGTATGTTAGCCGGTCTTGATAACGGCGACAGCACCGACCGTGATCAGTATCAGACCGATTCCAAATGTTTATTCAGCGGAAAGTTATTGGCGGTAGTACGCAGTAACGGCGCTGCGGGTGAAATAAAAGTTACCGTTACCTCGGAAGGACTTCCGGCAAAAGAACTGGTAATACAGGCAGAGGCTGTGGAAAATGCCTGTGAAAACAGTGGGGAAGTTACCTTGGAGAATATCTATCGTTTGCGGGAAAACCGTCCAACCGGCATCATGGTTCCAATCCGTAAAATTGAACTTATTCCGCAGGGACCAACCCTGCTTTCCGAGGAATGCACGGTTACAAAAGTCCGAGCGGTGGTATATCCGGAAAATGCGGATGTACAGGAGCTTACCTGGCGGGTGACCGATGACGCGGGTGTGGATTCTACTTTTGCCACCATCCGGTGGGACAAGGAAAATTCCACAGAAGCAACCATAGAGGTAAAGGGCGACGGTGCATTCCGCGTCCGTTGTATGTGTAAAAACGGAAAGCAGCAGGGCTATGCCCTGATTTCTGTGCTGGAATATAAAGCGGAGGGCTTAGGTGTGCGGAATTTGAATCCGTATGAATTTTTATCCGCTTCCCTGTTTTCCGCTACCGGCGGTCTTATCGGTAATGGTAACGAGCGGGGCATTTCCACCCAGAGAGACGGTATCAGCTGGGTTGCATATGACAATCTGGATTTTGGTGAATTCGGCTCCGATGAGGTGGAGATTCCGGTATTTTCCTTTGGCGGGGATACGCCGTTTACCTTCTGGGAGGGCATTCCTCACGCAGAGGGAAGCAAGATTATCGGAACAAAGGATTATACCCTTCCGAGTGTATGGAATACCTATATTCCGGATACTTTTAAGTTAAACAAGAGACTGCGGGGTATTACCACCTTTGGCGTGGAACTGGACCGCAAAATCCATATGAAGGGCTTCCGGTTTGCAAAGCAGGAAAAGGCTTTTGCAAAGCTTGCGGCAGGAGAAGCGGATTCTGTTTACGGAGACGCTTTTGAGCGCAAAGGTACTGCTGTCTGCGGCATCGGAAACAACGTAACCCTGGTGTTTGAGGGTATGGATTTTGGCGAAGAAGGAGCACGCACTCTGACTATTTGCGGCAGGGCACTGCATGAGGTAAATAACATCCGGATTCTCACCGAATGGGAGGACGGAAGAAAAGAGCAGGAATCCCTGGAATTTTACCATAGCGAAGACGTGTCAGAAGTGGAATTTGAACTTGTTCCAAAGGTTGGAAAGACAAAAATTTCCTTTGTTTTTCTGCCGGGAAGTGCCTTTGATTTTGAGTGGTTTAGGTTTAAGTAGCTTTAAAATGAACAAGATAGCAAGGATAGAGAAATGAATCACAATAATCGGAGAGCGTTTTTTGTCAGTTTAAGGTAAGATTATGTTATAAAACTATACGTGTATCGTGTGGAAAAGAGAGGAACATAAAATGAAGAAATTTAAAGGGTTACTTGCGGCAGTATTAGCCGTGACTCTGTGCCTTGGTTTTATGCCGGCAAAGCCGGTTCAGACACTGGCTGCGGAGAACATGATTATCAACGGAAACTTTGATAATCCGGAGGATTTAGAACGTTGGAACGGTAACGGACACAACGGTGGTGCTACGGTTACCTGTGAGGTTTCTGACACTCCAATCGGTCCTGATAAAATTATGACCTACGGTAAAATCACAAACAGAGGTTCCAATTACAACTGTTTTGCTTATGATATTACCGGCCTGATAAAAGACGGTCTCATTGAGGACGGCGGAATATATAAATATTCCTTCTGGATTATGCTGGATCCGGAAGAATACAAGGATGCTCCTGAAGCCCAGCGTACCGTAGAAATTTCTCCGCATAAGAGAGAAAAGGGCGGCAGCGATTTATACAGCAGCTTCGTGGGAGGAACCGTTAAGCAGGTTCTGGAACCGGGTGTTTGGACCCAGTTTACCGGTACTTTTAACCCATCCATCAGTGGAGAAGTGGAGGTTTTTGCACTCCGTTTCTTAGAGCAGGGTGAAAGCTACGGCAGCGGTCCCGGCGTAAAGGGTACCTACTACCTTACCGGTGTGGAATTATATCTTCCTGACCAGAATCCAAAGCTGATTCAGACAAATATTGTAGACTTAAAGAATGCGGTAAATAAAAAGCTGAACGGAAACGGCGAATTTATCGTTGGTACATCCATTACAGCCGGTGACCTTGGCGATATCGAAGGCATGGGTCTTGTAAAGAAGCACTTCAATGCCCTTACCATCGGTAATGAATTAAAGCCGGATGCCATGTTTGGTTATGCGGCTGCAAATCCAAGAACCGAAACCGTAACCTTCAACGGAGAAGAATTATTGGTACCTGTACTGGATTACTCCCGTGCAGAGCGTTGTCTGGATTACATCTTAAAGTGGAACAACCAGAATCCTAAGGATATCATTAAGGTCCGCGGTCATGTTCTCTTATGGCATTCCCAGACACCGGAGTGGTTCTTCCATGAGGATTACAGCCTGGCAAAGCCGCTGGTAAGCGCAGAGACAATGTCCAAGCGTCTCGAGTGGTACATTGCCACCATGGCAAATCATTTTAACGGTCCTGACAGTAAGTATGCGGGTCTGTTCTATGCATGGGACGTTGTCAATGAGGCAGTCAGCGACGGTTCCGGTACCTATCGTTCCGATAACGAAAACTCCATGTGGTGGAAGGTTTACCAGAGCAACGAATTTATCATCCAGGCATTCCGTTTTGCCAACAAGTACATGCCTGCTGATATTGATTTATATTATAACGATTACAATGAGTGTGGCGTGAAAAAGAGCGCGGGTATTGCCCAGCTCCTTCGTGATGTAAAGGCGGCAGAAGGCACCCGTATCGATGGTATGGGTATGCAGCAGCATAACAAGACCATGTCCAGCCCGATGGCATCCGATTTTGAGAGAGCAGTCCGCACCTATGCGGAAATTGTAGACCAGATTCAGATTACCGAGTGGGATGTTAAAAACAGTACCTCTTTCATTCCAACAGACATGGGTCTGGAAAATGAATACTTAAAGCAGGCAGATTATTATCATTCCTTCTACGAAGTGATTCAGAAGCTTCGCGCAGAGGGCATCAATATTTCCGGTTTTACTTTCTGGGGCATTATTGATACCAACTCCTGGCTGCAGGATGCAAACAGTGTAGGCGGCGGTGCAGACGGTCTTTCCATCCAGCATCCGTTACTGTTTGACGGCGGTTATCAGGCAAAGCCTGCGTTCTGGGCATTTGCGGATGAAAGCAGATTCCAGAAGATGGTAAACCCAACCCCTACACCAACCGTTAAGCCTACCGAGGCTCCTACTCCTACTCCGGAACCAACTGCAGAGCCAACCGTTGCACCAAGTGTAACACCGGTTCCTACCGATGCACCTGTGGTAGATGAGCCGGCTGCACAGGAAAGCGGTCTGAGCGGTGTGGTAATTGCAATTATTGTAATTGCGGCAGCTGCAATTATAGGCGGAGCAGCATTTGTAGTTATTAAGAAAAAAAGAGGATAATTCATATGGATATCGTACATAACAAAGAGAAAAATGCAGAATTCAGAAAGCGTGCCGCTGAGCTTGTGGCACAGATGACATTGGAAGAAAAGGTTGGCCAGACCCTGAACTGGGCACCGGGTATTGACCGTCTCGGCATCAAAAAGTACAACTGGTGGAATGAGGCACTTCACGGCGTTGCTCGTGCCGGTGTAGCAACCGTATTTCCACAGGCCATCGGTCTTGCGGCAACCTTTGATGAAGATTTCTTAGAAGAAATTGCAGATGCCATTTCTACCGAAGGCCGTGCAAAGTTTAACATGCAGCAGGCTTCTGAAGATGGCGACATCTACAAGGGCTTAACCTTCTGGTCTCCAAACGTTAATATTTTCCGTGACCCACGTTGGGGCCGCGGTCATGAAACCTTCGGTGAAGACCCGTATCTCACCTCCCGTTTGGGTGTACGTTTTATCCAGGGCTTACAGGGTCATGACGAAAACTACTTAAAGGCAGCGGCTTGTGCAAAGCACTTTGCGGTACATAGCGGTCCGGAAGGTGTCCGCCACAGCTTCGATGCAGTGGCATCCAAGCAGGACATGAGAGAAACTTATCTTCCTGCATTCAAGGCCTGCGTACAGGAAGCTAAGGTAGAGGCGGTTATGGGTGCTTATAACCGTACCAACGGCCAGCCTTGCTGCGGTCACAAAGAATTATTACAGGACATCTTAAGAGATGAATGGGGCTTTGAAGGCCATGTAGTCAGCGACTGCTGGGCAATCAAGGACTTCCACGAAGGCCATAACGTAACCAAAACTCCGGTAGAATCCGTATCCATGGCTATGAACAACGGTTGTGACTTAAACTGCGGTAACTTATTCCATTACTTAAAGCAGGCAGTGGAAGAGGGCAGAGTAAAAGAGTCCCGTTTGGACGAAGCATTAGTAAACTTATTCACCACCCGAATGAAGCTTGGTGTATTCGATAAGTTAGAAGATAACAAGTTTAACGAAATTCCTTACTCTGTGGTTGACTCTAAGCCGATGCGTGAGTTAAACCGCAAGGCGGCAGAAAAGTGTATCGTTCTGTTAAAGAACGAAGATAACTTCCTGCCACTGGATAAGTCCAAGATTAAGACCGTAGGTGTTATCGGACCAAACGCCAACAGCCGTGCGGCTTTGGTTGGTAACTACGAAGGTACCGCATCCCGCTACGTAACCGTGCTGGAAGGTCTCCAGGATTATCTTGGTGATGACGTACG
>JAZNXI010000109.1:0-11027 GCA_045593825.1 Lachnospiraceae bacterium | reverse complement strand
ACTTAGTAAAACATAGTTTTTGATGGGTATAGGTTTGCGGAACCTCGGAAAACATGGTGTCCTGGAACTATATCTGCAATTCCAGCGTAGGAACTGCGGCTACCAACAAAATTTTTGACAAGGATTTCCGGCAGGAATTTGCGGAAGTTTTTTCCTGGCTGGACATTGCAAAGGACAGTGCCGACTTTGGTATCTGGGCGCTGGATGTTATCTACAGTAAAGCGGCGGCGGATGCCGGCAAGGACCCATACTTTATGTATGTTTCCCTGGTAAACAACACCACCCAGTCTGCCATTGCCCTTGCTACTGCCAACAATCCGGAGGGACCGTTCCACTATGCCGGAACCATCGTTTGTGCAGACTTCCGTCAAAGCGACGTGGAAGCCGGCCACACCAACCTTTTAGAGGTGCTCGGCAAAAACAGCGTTGCTGACATGACTTCCGAAGAAAAGAATTTCTATTTTACCAAAGATACCGCCGACTACAAATCCAAATTTGTGGATTGTATCGACGCTGCTCCGTTCTATGATGCCGAAGGAAACTTCTACATTGTATACGGCTCCTTTTCCAGCATGGGCGGCCTGCGTCTCATAAAGATGGACCCGTTAACCGGGCTCCGTTCCGCAGATAATTACGATTACACCGACGACGGCAGACAGGACCCGTACTACGGCAAGCAGATTGCCCAGAAGCGGGGCGAAGGTCCGTACATCATCTGGGTGAAGAGCGACCTGTCCTCCACCGGCTACTACTACTTCCTGTTCTGGTCCCAGGGCGTTTTACGTTCCACCGGCGGCTATAACATGAGAATGCTCCGTTCCGAATATCCGGACCACGGCTATGTGGATTACATGGGCAACGATGCCTTTTCCAATACTAACGCAACAACCCTTGGCGTACGCATTATGGACAACTTCCAGTTTGCGGGCATGCGGTTCTCTTCCACCGCCAACGGCGGCAACTCCGCCATTGTAAGAAAGGACGGAAAGATTTTCCTCCACTACCACAGCAAGAGTGCCCAAACCGAAGCATATGGCGCAGAGGGCTTTGTTATCAAATCCAACCAGATGTTTTTAAACGAAGAGGGCTGGCTGGTTACCGCACCGTTTAAGTTCGGCGGCGAAAGCATCCGCCCGGTTGCCACAGAGGATATTCTTGGCGATTACGAATTTATTTACCACCGTCTTCAGTACTATACCGACCCGGTTAACTTTAACGACAACTTCGTATCCAGCGAACTGATTACCTTAAATGCCGACGGCACCGTCACCGGCGATTACACCGGCACCTGGGAGCTTAAGGATACCTACTTCACCATCAACATCGACGGCAAGGAATACAAGGGCGTTGCCCTCAAGCAGTACGACGAAAACAAAGACGGCCGTACCTACACCACCGTATTTACCGCCAGCGGCACCGACAACCGCACCGTTTGGGGAAGCAAAATTTACTATACCGACGAACAGCGTGTAGATATCGATTTTGAAGCACTTTCCGTTGCAGAATACGCCGATGCGGATTTTGACATTATCACCACCGGCCGCCTGCACTCCGATATTACCTGGACCTCCGATAACCCTGCCGTTGTTATCGACGGCACCACCGCAAAGGTTATCTGCCAGGATTCCCCGCAGTTTGTTACACTGACTGCAACGGTGAAATACGGCAGTGCCGAAAAAACCAACAGCTACAGCCTGCTTGTCCCAATGGAAGACTTTAATATTCCGGAAACCATTTCCTCCGACAGCATTGAACTTCCAAGAGTAACCGCCACCGGCAACAAGATTACCTGGGCTTCCTCCGATGAAGCTGTAATCAATCCGGAAACCGGCGCAGTAAATGTTCCGGAAACTCCTGCCGACGTAAAGCTTACCGGCACCATTGAAAACAGCACCCGTGTTATTAAGGTGACCGTCACCGTAATGCAGACTCCGGACACCGTGGTTTACGAAGAAAACTTCGATGCCATTACCTCCATTGATACTTCCGTTGAGAGCAGTCTCTGGTATTCCAAAAATGCCGCACCGAGCCTGACCTTAAAGGCTGACGGCAATGGCGGAAAATACATTGAGTTTGCTCCGGGTTCGGCAAATTCCAGAGGCGCACAGTCCAATTTTGCAGCGAACCTGCAGTTACCGGATATTTATCAGTTAGAATTTGATGTAGCTCTCACCGCCGGCAATAACCAGACCACCGAGTTTGCCGTAGTCAATAAAAACATGGCATACAACGGCGTCATCAACGACGGTATCGCTTCCGGCTACTTATTTAAGCTGGCTGCCACCAACAGCACAACATGGACCATCAACGACGGCGATTCCTTTGAAATTCCTGCCGGCACCTGGGTTCATGTAAGCGTACTGGCACAGACCTCCTCCAGAAAGTGCGTGGTTACTGTTACCGACGCCAACGGCAACGAGCTCTACAACGGCTCCGTATTCATGAACACCGCAGGCTCCCTTTGGGGCTTCTATGTCAGAGGCGGACGCTATAATTCCGTAACTTGCGTGGACAATGTGGTAATTAAGGTTCAGTAAACAAAGCCAACGTTTCAGATTTTATAAAAGTAAAAAAGCACTTCGGTTTCAGGTTTTTCCTGCCGAAGTGCTTTTATTTCACCTATATACTTTTCTTATCTCTCCTGCGGATACACCATACCCCAGGATTTTCTTAAAGCATCCATAATTTCCATTACCTTAACAGTATCGTCCATTGGCATGGACTTGCTTTCTAAACGGCCCTCCGCGATACACTCTGCGGCTTCCGCAAACTGGTACTCATACCCATTAATCTGCTCCGGAACCGCCACAAACTTCACCAAGTTGTCGCCCTGGTCGTACACTGCGATGGACTGCGGATTGTTGATGTTTTCCACAATCATGTAGCCGTTGTCGCCGTAGAAAATACCCTTGCGGTCAGAACGGCCGTAAACGCTGTGGGTCAGCACCGCCATGCGTCCGTCCTTGAAGAACATGGTGATGCTCTCCATGCCGTCCACGCCGGTTTCCATCATCTGCACGGAAGACTCCATGCGCTCAACATCGTCACCAAAATGCATCAGGGCAAAATTGATGCCGTACACACCGATGTCAAGCAGGGCACCGCCAGCCAGCTCCGGCTTGTAAATGCGCTCTTTATTGCTCATAGCATAGGAAAGGTTTGCGGTAAGGGTGCGGACATTACCGATGATACCGCTTGCCAGCATGTCGTTAATCATGTTTCTGGACGGCTGATAGCGTGTCCAGATGGCCTCCGCCACATAAACGCCCGCCTCCCGGGCCAAGCGCTTGATATCTGCCGCCTGGGCCGCATTTAACGTGAACGCCTTCTCGCAAAGCACATTCTTTCCCGCCGCGATACAAAGCTTCATATCCTCATAATGTCTGGAATGAGGTGTGGCAACATACACCAGTTCCACATTAGGGTCTGCCACCAGCTCCTCATAGCTGCCGTAGCAAACCTCGTAACCGTATTCTTCCCTCGCCTGCTCCGCGCGCTCCAAAGTGCGGGACGCAATGGCATAACATTCCATATTGTCCATGCCCTTTAACGCCTTGGTCACTACATTTACAATCCATCCGGTGCCGATTACGCCGATTTTCATAGAGAAAACCTCCTTCTATTTTTTACCTGCTAAAAACAAATCCAGAACAACCTTGGCAATGGCCTTGGCGTCTGCCTTGTCCGTCAGCTTGCCAACAGCACTTGCCGCCTTCTCAATAAACTGACCGGAAAGCTTCGACTCCAATACCTTGGTTACCCAGTCGATATCCTCCGTGGTCTTCTTTCCCAGGTACACCTGCTCAAAAGCATAGATGGAACCCTCGCCCAGAGCCGCGATGATACTGCCCGCAATGATAGCATTCAGTGCAGAGGCCCCAATGTTAATGCCCGGAATCGCCTTCAGCGCACTGATGGCCGTTTTCGCCGCCAGACTGACCGTACCAACCTCCACGATGGAATTTAAAAACTTCTTGGATTTCTCGTCCTTGTTGATACCGTAAATTTGGGCCAGACCATTGATTTCCGCAATCTCCACCGGGCCTAAAATCATGGCATCCGCAATCGGAATCGGCACCGCGCCGACCACAGCGCCGCTTACCGTTGCCACGCCCACAATACTGTGTGCCATGGCCCGCCTGCGGTTCAGCTTAAACGCCGCCACATCCGATTCCGCCGCCCGGATTCCCTCCGGCAGTAGCTCGTGGGTGGCATCAATGAGCTCCGTGATGCCCTCCGGCGCCGCATAAGCGCTCTCGTTTAACATATAGGTGGACGCCACCACCGGAATCACCTTTTTCAGATTCGCCGCATACCTCTTCTGGGTAGCGAATGCATTGTACACCATCTCGATGTTTTTCTCCCGCTCCGGCACGGAGTAGGACTTGGTAATGACAACCACCACCGGCACCGACGGCCACATAGCCGTAGCCCTGGATAAGTCCTTAATAGTCTTTGGGAACAGCTTGCTGGAGGTGCCTTCCACGCAGAACCAGATGACGTTAATCTGGGTATCTTCCTTGCCCTCCTTGGCACTCTCCTTCGACCACTTCTTCACCGCCTGAATCGCCGCAAACTCCTTGAGCAAGGACGGTTCAAATCCCACCGTATCAATAATCCGGAAGGGAATCTCATCGCTTTCATAAATAGACAGCTCCTTGGTTGTGCCGGCCGTACCATACCCGGTTACCGCCCGTTCTTCCCCCAGAACCGCGTTGATTAACGTGGACTTGCCCACGCCGGAATTGCCGATTACCAGTACATTTCCCTTTTCCATAGGTTTCCTCCTTGTGTATCAGACTAAAACTTCATCCAGTGTATTTTCTCTTCCTTTAAATCTTCCACAGTATAACCCTTCGGGAGCTCTGCCGGCACACCAACGGAAAGAATTGCTTCCAGTGCAAAATTTTCCGGCACACTAAGCAGTTCCCGGCAAAAGCTTTCCGTAGTCTGCCCGTTTTCTGCCTCCCGAAGGCGGCCCTGAATCCAGCAGCTGCCAAGCCCCAGGGCATCCGCCATCAGATGCATGTTGCCCATGGCGATGGAACAGTCCTCCACCCACACATCCGGGGTGACATCGGTATTGGCAAACACCACGATGGCACAGCCGGCATTCTCCAGCATCTTTGCCGCACCTGCACGGCACTTTGCAAGAACCTGAAGCGTTTCTTTTTCCTGCACCACCACAAACTCCCACGGCTTGCGGTTTTTGCTGGTGGCAGAGGCAAGCCCTGCCTGTAGGATAAGTTTTAACTTGTCCGATGGAATTGGTTCGCCGGTATATTTGCGGACGCTACGACGTTTCAGCATAAGTTGTAACAAATCATTCATTGTATTTCTATTCCTTCCAGTTGTAATAGTTGCTTTTTAATTTCCACACCGCATCCAAAGCCCCCGATAGTACCGTTCTTGTTGATGACCCTGTGGCACGGCACAAGCAACAGGATTGGGTTGCGCGTATTTGCCTGCCCGATTGCCCGGACCGCCTTCGGATTGCCGATGGCCACAGCGATATCCTCGTAGCTGCGTGTTTCGCCGTAAGGGATGTCCCGCAGGGCGTTCCAAACAGAGTGTTGGAAAGGGGTGCCGTGAGGATAGGCAATTGGCAGAGTGAAAGTAGTGCGTTCTCCAGAGAAGTATTCCTTAAGTTGGTTGCAGGTTTCTTGCAGTAAGGCGGTTGGAGGGGTCTCCGAAACTATTTCTTGTAACCCTTCCTGCGCTTCTAAAGACAGACCTGTAATACACTCTTCTTCCGCGGATATTTTTAACAGACCAATAGGGCTGCGGTAGTAATGGATGTGGGGCATGATGGACCTCGTTTTTCTTTTGATTACTTTTTTATTTTAGCATAAATGAACATAAATGGATAGGTGTCTTTTCCTGCCACAAAAGCTAACCTTAGAATACCTCCGTTTGCAAAATATCAAGCACTTTATTACTTTTTGGTGCTTTTAAAGCATAGTCTTGAATTTTTTGTACGTCCAATCCAGGTAACAGCTTACGATAATTTAAAATTATTTCTTTGTAATAATCAAACGGCAACTTAGTTTTATAACGTACTAATTCAATGAGCATACGCTCTTTGTTATAAATGCGGATATCATAACCTTTATAATCAGCGTTTTCTATGCCCTCGTCAAAAAATTCCTCAGAAACAAAATATTGTTTTACTCTTTCATCCTTAATTTTTGCCGCATCCCGTTTGGTAGCAAGGTCGCATTCTTCCGGTATTACATCAGTTAATCCATGAAAGAAAAAAGCACTTTTCATAGTTACAACTGAGTTAGGATATTTGTATGCCAACACTGCCATTTCAGGGACATTCTTGTTTTCGGAATATACGCCCTTGCCAACCTTAAATAATTTACCTTCTTCTATTTCTTTTTCGATAAAATAATCAGAACCATACTTTTCAAGACATTCTGTACGTGACTTCATAGAACCTGCCTCCTTTCTCAAGTGTTAATCCGCATTATTTATATTTTTGCGGATACTTTTCTAAATTATATATTATATAGAGAATTATTGTCAATGTAATTATTTTGATATTTATCCGCATTTTTTGCATTTTACGGATTATTTTAGAAACTTTATTAACATCAGCTCATCAAAAAAGGAGCTGACACGTTACCGAGTCAACTCCCTTACATAAACCCTTATTAATAAAATCCTTTCCCCTTCAAAAACTCATAGCTGGTCTTCATGCACTCAAACGGGTCGGTGCGGCAGGTATCCTGCTCTACGAAGGCCCACTTGGCGCCAGACTCCTCGCAGGCTGCAATGATGGCATCCCAGTTTAAGTTTCCCACACCGATTTCGGCCATTTCCGTGGTGTTGTTCGGATTCACCCGTAAATCCTTGAAATGGATGGCCATAATGCGGTTGCCGTGCTTTTTGATATACTCTTCCGGAATCACTCCGCCTACCCAAAGCCAGTACACATCCACAATCAGCTTAAATTCCTCCGGGTCGGTTTCCTCCACCAGACGGTCCATGACATACTTGCCGTCAAGCTTGGAAAACTCAAAGGCGTGATTATGATATCCAAAATACAGGCCCTCCGCGCGGAGTCTCTTTGCAATGGCATTTGCCTCCCGGATAAACTCAGTTACACTCTCGATTGTTTCGGCAATTTCAAAAGGCATCATTCCCAGGCCGCAAAGCTCACTACCCAGGGTTTTGTTATACTCGATGACATCCTCCAGGTTCTCCCTGAAATCCTTCCACGACCGGTGGGTGAGCATTACCTCTAACCCGTACTTGTCAAGGATTGGCTTCATGTCGGCTGCCTTCAGCGGCGTACCGGAAATCTGTACGATTTTGTATCCCATTTCGCTGACCTTACTGCAGGTTTCTTCGAAATCTTCAACTGTTTGGATAAATTCTCTTAATGTAAAATACTGTGCTCCTATTCTTTTGTCCATGGCGGAAGTTCCTCCTGTATCTTTTTGATTAGTCCGATGTCTGCCGGAAGCCACTCCACATCGAAGAGTTCTTCCTTGGACAGCCATCTGGCCGCCACATGTTCCTTAAGCTCCAGCTCTCCGGACACCACGTTGCACCAGTAGCATCTCATGGAAAGATGAAAGGTCGGATAATCGTATTCTACGGTTTCAACCAAATCTCCCACTGCAATTTCCGTGTCCAGTTCTTCGCGGATTTCACGGATTAAAGCTTCTTGTGGGGTTTCACCTTCTTCAATCTTTCCCCCAGGGAATTCCCAGCCACCGGCAAAGGAGCCGTGGGCACGTTGGGTGGCGAAGATGCGGTTGTTTGATTTTATGAGTGCGGCTACGACGTGGATGGTGTGCATGGTTTTTCCTTCCCTTTTGAAGATTACATTCTGCTAGAAAATAAACATAAATGTATCATCGCACTTTTCTAGAAATTACTTTCCACATAATCATATAGATAATCTAGCACCGTATCATATTGTAAAAGTTTTTTTCTTAATCGGTCACATAATTCCCGATCAAAACGAACAAGTTGCCCGTCTATCTCACCAATAATCACTTCACTATCGACAGAAGGCGTATTCTTGACATGAGCCAATGCATTTCGATACACTATGATATCTGTATTATAAATATCAAAAAATCTAGTTTGTTCTTCTCCATTCTTCAATTTCAAAAAAGTTTTTAAGAATTCTTGTAGTTTCATTTTTAGTGCATCATTTGATTCAATGCACCAGCTTAGCAATCGCGCTTGTCGAATTGCAGAAAAATCTCGTTCCTTTAATAAATCATCAATGTTTTCCGCAGTTATTTCTGGATACTTCTCATCAAGTTTTTCCGCAGTCTTAATATTGTCCTTTAAAATTTTTTTCTTAATATCATTTGCAATTTTAGTCTCTTTATCTCCTAGAATAGGCCAAATAATACTAATCAAGTCGCGAATTTTATTATCAAAATCACTAGTTGTATCCATGACAACGCCTCTTATATTGATAAGATTATCAGCTCTCCTTACCGCTTTATCAATTAATAACTTAACTTTTTCAAGAAATTCACCGTTGTTTCGATCTGCGATAAAAACACCCTGTAGCCCCTCTTGTTTCATTACGTTAGCAATCACATCAAAGCCATGGCTAGAATAAAACAAAACATCATTGAAAAAATTACACTCTCTTATCATACGAATTATCTCTGTTCCATAAATACGCTTTATACCATCTTGTTCGTGTATTTTTTCTAATTCATAATCAACTATGAGCAAATCATAATTTTGAAGTTGATGTTCTCCTAAGTCAAAACCAGAAGCCTTTTTAACACGCACTATTTCAACTTTAAAATTTTTGTCTTTTATATATCTAGTTACCCTTCTTGATGTAGTGTTGTACCACTCATCAACATCTTCAAACCATATAATTCTAAATGTCAAATCCATTTTCAAAACCTCATCTGTAACTCAAATCCATTTTTATAGTCCTTATTCACGATTATAGTAGCATTCATTTTTTGGGCATACTTTTTTACAGTATATAAGCCAATACCTGTTCCCTTCGTGGTTGTAAAACCTTGCTCAAATACTTTTAAATCATCAATACCTGTTTGTAAACCACATCCGTTATCAATCCATTTTATGCAATAACCATTTTCGTCTTTTTCAAATATAATTTGAAGCTTTGTAGAATTAGCCTTCTTGGCATTATCTGCTATATTATCAAGAATAATACTAAATTCTAATGGATTAAACACTATCTCCATTGAGGCAACTCCAGTTATTTCTACCGGCAGTCTATTACTCCATTGCTTTTGGATATACGTTTTTGTAAATTTAACAATATCCATTTTGTCACTTTCAGTACCCGCTCGATATTCCGTATTAATAATCAGATTATATGTATTCAAAATTTTTGAACATGTCTGCCTTATTTCATGAAATATCGGCAATATATCATCCATCTCGTCACCATTAATAAGCATATCCGAGATCTCAACTATGTTAGAGTCAATAGAATCTGCATATGTTTTCATAATATGCATTGCATCAATTGCATTGTCAACGGATACATCGGCTCTTGATTGCAAAACACCAATCTGCTTCTGTGTCACCTCAAGTTCTTTTTTTGTTTTCTCGTGTTCTATTACTTCTTGCTGCAGTTCTTTTCGATTTTCAGATACTTCTTTCTTTAACTTTTCAGTTTCTTTTTCAACTCTGTCTGCTTGTCTTAATAGTTCAGTGTCTGCCTTTTCTCTTGCAATTTTTTTTAGCTCATCAATTTCAGAATTCTTTTTCTTTTCTGTATGTGCCAAAATCACTTCTGTTAACTCTTCATTATATGTTGCTTTCAAAAGCGATTCAGGTTTGAATCTAGATTTAATTTTCTTTAATACCGCTTCAAGATCATCATATCCATCCATCGTTGTTGCTAAACTTTCACTATCAATAACTTCTTCACCCCAGTGAATGATATTAACAACATATTTTTCTAAAGGCTTTAACAAATACTCATAAAAAAAATCTTCTAATTCACCTGTTTCATACGATGAAATAAACCCATTATTTCTACTGGATGTTTCAACGAAACCTTTATTATCTCCAAAAATGTCAATTCTACCACATATCTCGCGTGTACCCAAATAGCGATTATATCCTTGAGCTTTTCTTCTATCAATATTCATAAAATCTTTCTCTGGTTCACCGTATGGATATACTCTGAATCCATTTTTATAAATAAAGACGCTACCGTAATTTACGGATTCGATGCCCATCATTTTAGTAAAATTAACTTTTGCAGCTCTGTTCAAACTATAGATAGTACCTTTAATATTTTTGATACTATACACATTTTTTTCTTCTATTTTAAATAGCTGTATTCCTCTGTCATTTAATGTTGTAGTAATCCTTGTTCCATCCTCAGATATGGTTGCCGTAATCTTTGTTGTCTTTATGTTTAATACATCAAAAACATGGTTAATTACCTTACCATTCACAATATCTTTGTCAAAAACTTTTTCCTTTGCTTTTTCTCTTTCTTTACAATCATTTTCTTTCTCTTCTTCAACATCAAGAATAATGTCAAACTTATCATAGTTTTCGCTTGCTTCTGGGTTGACCAACTGTGTTAAAGATTTCTTCAATTGCAATAATTCTTCCCTATTCCAATTTTCCCGCAACCCATTAATCTTGATGATAGTACCTTTTTCGGCTATTAAGTCGCTTTGCAGTTCATCATATACTACTTCAATATTCTGAAATTCTTCCGTATCTGCATCTTCAAACTCACTCCAGTTTATTTTAATACTATTAACTTTGGTATCTTTATCAGTTTTAGATAATAACTGAACCGTTTCACCTAATCGATCACATGAAAATCTGCCGACACCTTTAGCGCCAGCATAATTTCTCCTAAATTTAATATTATCTCTATATGTACTATTTTTCTTCTCTGAATAAGCAACAAATAGCCATTTATCAATTATCTCTTGCTTTGACATACCCTTTCCATCATCAATAATATATATTGTTGAATCATCTGAATATATATTTTCGAATTTAATAGTTACTTTTTTAGCACCGGCATC
>JAZNXI010000108.1:0-1778 GCA_045593825.1 Lachnospiraceae bacterium | reverse complement strand
GGTGTATGCGGCGGTATTGCCGAGTACTTCAACATTGACCCAACCTTAGTACGTTTATTATGGGTCTTATTCAGTCTTGCAGGCGGCGCAGGTGTTCTTTGCTACATTATCGCAGCAATTGTGATGCCTGACCACGCGTAGTAATTTGGGTTATCAAACGTATAGAGCATACTTTGTTTTATGACATAACGTAATTCAGGGATATAAATTTAGGTTTCAAGAACCGTCAGCGATAGCGGGTTCGGAAACTTAAATTTATATCCCTGAATTTTTATGTAAAAAGACAAAATATGTGTTGTTTTTTCTACGCGTGTATGATAACATTAAAATGTATGTAGATTAAAACAAGATATAACATTTTAGAAAAGCGGAGGAATGTCATGAGAACTTTAATTGACATCATTAGTGAAGATTTAAAGCAGGCTTTTGCTGCTTGCGGATATGCAGAAAAATACGGTCAGGCCAATTTATCCAACCGTCCTGATTTATGCCAGTACCAGTGTAACGGTGCCATGGCGGCTGCAAAGGAATACAAAAAAGCGCCTATTATGATTGCCCAGGAGGTTGTGGCTGCCCTCGACAAAAAGAAGTTTGCCGAAGTAACTGCCATTGCACCGGGTTTCATTAACATAAAGGTTTGTCCTTACTATCTCACACTGTATCTGCAGGATATGGTAAATGCAGATAAATTCGGTTACGAGGAGCAGGGCAAGGGCCAGAAGATTATCGTAGACTACGGCGGACCAAACGTGGCTAAGCCACTGCACATCGGACACTTACGTTCTGCGGTTATCGGTGAAAGCATCAAGAGAATCTGCAAGTTTGCAGGTGCAGATGCCATCGGTGACGTGCATCTTGGCGACTGGGGCTTACAGATGGGTCTCATCATCGAAGAGTTAAAGGTACGTCAGCCGGAGCTTTGCTACTTTGACGAAAGTTACACCGGCGAATATCCGGCAGAAGCACCGTTTACCATCAGCGAGCTGGAAGAAATTTATCCGGCGGCAAGTGCCAAGTCTAAGGTGGATGAAGAATTTAAGGCAAAGGCCCATGAGGCAACTGCAAAGCTTCAGTCCGGTTATGCGCCTTACATTGCAGTTTGGAAGCATATTTTAGCGGTTTCTGTGGCTGACTTAAAGAAGAACTACGAAAACTTAAATGTAGATTTTGAATACTGGCTCGGCGAAAGTGATGCACAGCCGTATATCCCTGCAATGTTGGAAGACATGGTGGCAAAGGGCTATGCAAGAGAAAGCATGGGCGCCCTGGTTGTGGATATTGCAGAAGAGACTGACACCAAGGAGCTTCCTCCATGTATCGTAAGAAAGTCCGACGGTGCCGCGATTTACGAAACCACTGACTTAGCAACTATTATCCAGCGTGAAAAGGATTTCAATCCGGACCGTTACCTCTACGTAGTAGACAAGCGTCAGGATTTACACTTTGTTCAGGTATTCCGTGCCGCAAAGAAGTGTGGCTTATTACCGGCAGAAAAGGAATTATTGTTCCTTGGCTTCGGTACCGTAAACGGCAAGGACGGCAAGCCATTTAAGACCCGTGACGGCGGCGTAATGCGTCTGGAAAACTTAATTGCAGGCGTAAATGAAGAAGTATTCAACAAGGTTATGTCCGGCCGTGAAATGCCTGAAGAAGAGGCACGCGCTATTGCAAAAACAGTTGGTCTGGCAGCCCTTAAGTATGCAGACCTTTCCAACCAGATTGCAAAGGACTATATTTTCGATATCGACCGTTTCACTTCCTTCGAAGGAAACACCGGT
>JAZNXI010000107.1:0-12013 GCA_045593825.1 Lachnospiraceae bacterium | reverse complement strand
TATATCATATTGCTCCTTTATAAACAAGTAAAATTACTCTTTTACCGCACCTACATTTACACCCTTAACAAAGTACTTCTGAAGGAACGGATACGCAATCATGAATGGAAGAATTGCCACCATGATAGCCGCATTCTTTAATGTTTCTGTATTTGCACCTGCTACTGCGTCCGCACCGGAGCTTCCGTAGAACATATCACGGAGCTTCATCTGGAAGTTGTGGAGCTCGGTGTTGGAAATGTATAGCTTGTAGTTGGTGTAATCATTCCAATATGCTACCGCAAACATCAAACCGATGGAAGCCAGAGCGGCCTTGGAAAGCGGAAGCACAATCTTAATGAAGGTTCCCATTGGCGTACATCCGTCGATGGAGGCAGACTCAAACAAGCTCTTTGGAATACCTTCAAAGAAGTTTCTCATGAGTACCAGGTTATAAACATTCATAGCCGGAAGTAAAATTACTACCCAAAGGGAATTGTACAGGCCAATCTTGGTCATTAACAGGTAAGTAGGAATCATACCTGCCTGGAAAATCATGGTGAATAACAGCATGTTAGCCAGTAAATTTCTGCCCGGCATATCAAACTGAATCAGTACATACGCACCCAGTGTGGAAAGTGTCAGTCCGAGGAAGGTTCCGCAAAGGGTTGTTAATACGGAAATCAGGAACGGACGGCGGATTGCCACATTAGTTACAATAGTGGTATAACCGGTTACGGAGAATTCCTTTGGCCACATTCTGAGACCGTATCCTGCCTGTGCATCCAGGGAGTCTACCAATACCTTCCAAAGCGGTACAAGAATAAATGCACACACTACCAGGAAGATAATTACGTTAACGATGGAGAACACTTTAAAACGCTCTTTATCGATATATACGGTAAACGGAACAATTGCCGCTGCAATGGCAAGTGCCAGGATGAAGAAGAAAAACCCGTCAATCTTCAGATTTCCTACATATTCGCCAAGCTTTTCGTTAAACACACCATTCTGGCCTAAGCCGGAGCCAAGCAGCAGACTGCTTACTGCCAAAAGAACTGCCGCTGCAATGCTGAATACCTTACGAAGCTTTACATGGCGCTTTCTTGCTGCCATCACAATAAACACTACCATGCAAATCATGGAAACCACAAGAAGTACGGTTGCAATGGTAATCCATGCCTGATTCATTACGTCAGGATTTACACCCAGTGTTACTGCTGTTGTGCGCATATCCAATACCTTTGGCAGGGACAACAAGGCAAACAGTACGGAAGTCTTGGTAAAACCGGTTGTTAAACCGCTGGCATTAAAAATCGGATATAACAGCAATAAACCAAGGGTAAGGGTCATTAAGCCTACAAACATACAGTTTGCAGGAATACCGTTGTTCTTATAGCCTTCCTTGCTGCGCTCGGAATAGCAGGTTCCTGCAAGACCTACCATAAGTACTACTGCAATAAAATATCCTACACCATAAGTAGATGTAATGGAAGAAACTTCCTTGGTTCTCTGACCAAAGTAGGTCTTAAATACTTCCTGCTGCATCTCTACCGGAACCATCTCTAATAATTCCTCAAGGATATAGGTATTAGCCTTCTTTTTATCCGCTGTGGAAGCTGTGTAGTCAAAACCTTCGGAATAGGTAGCCAGTTCCGTCAATTTTGCAGTCATCTCATCCATATTTTCCCCTGCAGGAAATACCGTAGGAAGTGCTGTAATAAACTTCTCAATCGGTCTCTTCCAGCTGTTTGGAGAACTGGTTCTGGACTTTAACTGAATATCAAACAAAATCTCTTTTTCGTAGAAATTGTTTGCTTCCTTTAATACAACAGCGCTGTCGTTTGCATCATATACCGGCATGGCAATACTTGTCATGTAGGAGTTATATAACAGACCCATAAACAGGGTTACAAACAGAATGCAGACAGCCAGTACTCTCTTCACACCGTTTGCTGCTCCGCGCAAAATCAGCACAATCATAACGATTAAAGCTGCAAATGCCAGTACCAAACCGATACAGGACATTAAAAACGGACCGGAAAATACAAAGGAAACATCACCGGTAAAGCCGGAAGGATTAAAAATAATTTTTAAAACATCAACAATATTAAATGCATACTTTAAAGATAAGTCCGTCATAGCGCTGCCGGTGCTCAGCGGCAGGAAAAATGCCACTAAAGCCAATACACAAAGCACCAGGGAGGCAATGCTTGCACGGGAAAGCTTATTATTCTTACTCATGACTTCTACCTCCTAGACAATACCGCGTCCGCGGACTTTCTTACTTGCATAGTTACATACAATAACCAACAGACAGCCTACAACGGAACGGAAGAAACCAACCGCCGTGGAGAAACCGTAGTCTGCACCGGAACCGAAGGTCATGTCGTATACATAGGTCTGTAATACCTGGGATACGTCGGTTACCTGGTTATTGGTTAATACGAATACGGATTCGAACAGGTTCATAATCTTAGCCAGATTAAGAATTAAAACTGTAATAATGGTATTCGCAAGACTTGGGAAGGTAATCCATCTCATACGCTGCCAACGGTTGGCACCGTCAATCTGAGCTGCCTCATAAAGCTCAGGACTGATACCGGACAGTGTTGCCAGGAAAATAATCGTTCCCCAACCGGTATCCTTCCAGATGTTAATCAGATAGTAGGTAAAACGCCACCACTCAGTGGATTCGAGGAACTTGATTTCCTCGCCGTCAACGATAATACCGAGGTTTTCCAGTACAGAGTTTACCAAACCTGCATTGGAATAAGACAGAATCAGTGTAAACACGGATGCTGTTACTACCCAGGACATAAAGTGCGGTAAATAAATGATTGTCTGTGTAACCTTCTTAAAAATTACATTTACCATTTCATTTAACAACAGAGAAATGATAACTGCCATAAAGGTATTAAACAGCAACTTAATAATACTCAGTTCCAGCGTGTTTACAAAAGACGTCCAGAACATTTTCTCGCCAAATAACCGCTTAAAGTTTTCCATGCCGACCCATACAATGTTGTCTGCATCCGGATAGCTGTAGAACATGTAGCGAAGTCCCGCCAGCGGCCAGAAGTTAAATACAAACAAAAACACCAGTACAGGTACAAACATCAGATAAAACCAGCGATAAGTATAAAGTCTTGCAGACAGCGGCTTGTTGCTGGCTGCACTCTTTTTCTTTTTCCCTTTTTCCATTTTACTACTCCCTCATACATGGCAATCCGGATTTACGGATTGCCATGTAAATAGAATTTTACTTGTTTAAAGCGTCTAAAATTGCCTTAACGTTGGAACCCTGCTCGTTCTGATATCTTGCCATGGCATCTTCGATGGAATACTCACCGGAAGCTACCAGTTCTACCAGCATGATTCTTGCTGCCATTACTGTGGAATAGTACTTATACATAGCATCGTTGGAAACCATCTTTGGTGCGCTTACGCTGTTTGCATAGAACAGATTTGCAGAATTAATTGCAGATTCTACAATTGCATTTACACCAACGTCCTTGCCGTCTGCCATAGCTACTACTGCTAACATTGGGTCGATGTGGTTCTTGTTGTATAAGGATACGCCGGTTTCAAGGTCTGCTCTGAAGTGGAACTCACCGTCAGCGTAGGTAATGGATTTAGCCTTTCTGCCTGTACCGGTAGTGATGGTTTCACCCTTTGTGCTCCAGTGTAAATCTTCTACACCGTAGGTCCAGAGGCTCTGGCCTTCGCCACCGTCTAACATGGTACCGAAGAATAAATCAAATGCCTGCTCCGGATTTTCGCATGCGGAAGTAATAACCCACATCGGAGCGTAACGTTCAATATAATTGCCAAGTTCAGCGATTGGTTCTAAAGCTACAAGCTCGGAAGGGGAACCGATTAACGCAAGGTTTTCTTCCAGGTTGCTTGCCCATGTACCTGCCCAGTATGTAAATACACCACACTTATCTGCGTAGAACTTATTACGACAGTCAGAAGTCTGGTTGGTGGAGAACTCTGGGTCAATCCAGCCGTTGGCAACACCGTCAGCAAGACGCTCTAAAGCATCGTACATTTCAGGCTGTGTGAAACCGTCTACCCATTCGCCGGATTCTGTCTGGTAGAAGTCAGGATATGCATTCCAGAAAAATTCCGGTAAGTAGTTGGTATAAGGAGCTTCTAAGTTTACAAGACCGGAGGAAGTAAGTGCATAACCTTCCGGACTGAGCTGTGCAAAAGCATCTAACATTTCGGTATATTCCGCATAGGTCTTTGGAAGATCATCCATTGTGTAGCCTGCTCTCTCAAGCCATGTCTTCTTTACATAAGTAACACAACCGTTACCTCTTGCAGGAGCAATACCGTATAATCTTCCGTCAATCATGCTGTCTTCGAAGATCTGTGGGTTGGTTACACGGCCGGAAGCCTTGATTTCGGAATTGTTCCACATATCGGTTACGTCAACTAAAATACCGTTCTGTGCGTACTGAACGTAGTAAGTAGAACCCATCAGTACGATATCAGGCCAGTAGGACTTATCCGGATTTGCAAAAGTCTGGGATACAGTGCTATAGTAACTGGAATGGTCAGGCATAATGATTTCTACATCGATACCCATTAACTTTTCCAGTTCTGCTTCAAACTGCTTTCCGCCGTGTGCCGGATTCGCAAACTGTACGGTACCGTCTACCATAATGGTTAACTTGTCTAAATTCTTCTTTTCTCCTGTTGCAGTACCGCTGTTGTCAGCGCCCTGATTTCCTGCTGCCGCAGTCGGAGTTGGGTTGTTTGTTGTTCCTTCGTCGCCGCCGCATGCTGCAAGACCAACTACCATGGTTGCTGCAAGCGCCATTGCAAGGAGCTTCTTGAATGTCTTTCTCATCTTTCATTCCTCCATCTTTTTAGAGAGACTCTCTCCCTTGATGTATATATAATAACATATATGATTTACTGTAAACAAGCTACAATTCTTTGGATTGTAACCCCTTTCATTTTGTTGAATAATCATAAATTTTGCACTTTTAAGTTGCATTAGCATCACCGTTTTGTTATACTAAATGTGCAATTTTTATTATATTTACAACTACTTTTTTCACTAACGACGAAATTCAGGAGATTTATTATATATGAAACCAACAAGGAACGACCGAAACCGCTCCCTCTTATTTAGATTTGTAACCTCTTACAGCAGTATTTTACTTTTTGTACTGGTATTAGGTTTCTTTTTTATGTTTTCTTTGCGCAGCACCTATCGCAGCAGCACTTACCGCCAAAATGCCACATTGTTCACAAACAGCGTTAGAGAAATGGACACTTCTCTCCGTCTTTTCAGCACTCTGACCACCCAGATTGGTTCCAACGAAACCATAAAATCCCTTTCTTATCTTGGAAAAGAAGAAAAAACATACAATTTTTATGCTTTAGGCAAAGAATCCATGGAATACCTGTCAAATCTCATGTCCATGCAGGGCATGTTACCGATTAACAGCTTCTACGTTTACCTGCCGGAAACAGAGTATTTTCTTTCTCCGTCCCAGTTTGCTTCCAAAGAAATGTTTTATTTCAATCGGATTGCTTTAGCTGAAGAACTGGCATCAAAGCGTGATGCTTTGGTTTCCTCTTACGATAACGTAATGACACTGCTTCCGTTTTCAGACTATGTAAACACAGCAGAACCTATTTATCTATATAAAATTCCGCTGTCGGCTACCTTCTCCGAAAATTATCATCCGGGCATTGCCTGTTTTGAACTAAATCTTGCTTCCCTGCAAGGATATTTTGAAGAAGTGTTAACCAGCAGTTCCTCTCTCTTATATGTTACAGACAAAACCGGCGTTGCCATGTTTTCCATCGGCAATCAGGAAGGTTTTTCTACAAAAGTAGACTCCCTGTTGTCCTTGGCAGATAACTCTGTTTCCCAGTATCATCATGAGGAATTCGTACACAGCGGCCAAAACTATACCATTACAAAAGCAGTCTCTGCTTACAATGGCTGGAATTACTATTTAATTCAGCCAAGTGCCTTTTTGTTAAATGACCTGTCTGCCTACCAGACTACCTATCTGATTGCCATTGCAGCGGTTTTAATTCTTTCCTTTTTGATGATTTTATCCTTGTCCCGTGCCAACATGAAACCAATTGAACGTTTGCATGACAAGTTAAAGAGTTCTCATCAGGAAAATGCTATTCTACAGGAGAAGAATGAATCTTTGCAGGATGCCAATCTTTCTCTGAAGGATGCTTTAGACAAGCAACGCCCACTGGTTTACAGTGCCTATGTGGCCCGTATCATGAAGGGTGCCGTTTCCACCGATTCCGACATCCGGGAAATCAACGAGTTTTTAAAAATCAAAGGACTTGGCAGTCTCCACTTCCATGTTCTTTTGGTATCCCTTAGACTGGAACAGCTGGATTCCTATACCGATGAATCCGGCAATGAATATAAGCTGCAGGAATATGAAAGTCTCCTGTACCGCTGCTTCTACCTCTACTTTGGTAATGATATTCTGATTTATCATCCGGATGTCAATAATTTTGCCTTATTGTTATCCGCACCAACCGATACGGAAGACCCGGCCTGTGTAGAAAATATCCGGACTACTTTTACTAAATTACATACTCATCTTCTGGAAGAACACGATTTATGGGTTTTCGGCGGCTTGGGCGATTCCAACACCAAACTTCCTTACTTTTGGAAGTCCTATCAGCAGGCTCTGGAAGCAGTAACACTCTTAAAAGAAGACCGCATCTTCCAAAGCTACCGGGAACTTCACCGCAGCAACGAAACCTACTACTACCCATATGAAATGGCTCAGCAGTTAACCACCTTTATTAAGGACGCCAACACTGTACAGGTAGAAGAAATTTTCAAACTGATCGTCAGAGAAAATACAGAATATCGTTCCGTTTCCGGCGCTACCATGCAGTGGTTATTAACGGACTTACGTACCACCCTTGTAAAAATCCGTTATTCCTTGAATTCCGAAGCAACTGCCCTTCCTGCCGGATTTGATGATGCTCTTACCGAAGAAAAAACATTGGATGGCATGAAGCAGCTGGCCTTAAGCTTAGCTTCCTGCTTTAATCAAAGCAATACCGGAAACCAGCTGATTACTTCAATTCAGACCTATATTGGCAAAAACTATCACGACCCGGATTTAAGTTTAAAGAAAATATCCGAAGTATTCTCCATCTCCGAAAGTTACTTCTCCTATCTGTTCAAAGCAGAAACCGGCAGAAACTTCTCGGAATATTTGGAAGAGCTTCGTATGCAGCAGGCTATGCACCTGCTGAAAGAAACCAACACGCCGCTTTCCGAGCTGTATGTCCATCTGGGCTACAACAATCCAAACTCCTTCCGGCGTGCCTTTAAAAAAGTTTATGGTTCTTCTCCAAAGGCCTTCCGGCAAACCGGGGAAGAATAAAAATATCATTGGGAGGATCTCAACATGGCTAAAATTTATTATGCGGCGGATTCCATCGTCGCCCAGAAAAACATGTTTACCTATCCGGAAACCGGACTTGGACAGGCTCTTCCGCTCTATTTAAAGCGGAATGTTTATCTGCAAAACCACGCAGAAAACGGCAGAAGCACAAAAAGCTTCATTGACGAATCCCGTCTTGCCGCCATTTATAACGACTTACGCGAGGGTGATTTTTTCTTTATCCAGTTTGGTCACAATGACGAAAAGCTTACCGATCCAAACCGCTATACAGAAGCCTTTGGTGACTATCAGGTAAATTTAGAAAAATTCATCAACGTTGCCAGAAACCGTAAAGCACATCCTGTGCTCATTACTCCTCTCTGCCGCCGTCAATTTGACGAGAACGGTGTGTTACAGGACACCCACGGCGACTATCCGGAAGCCATGCGTCAGGTAGCAAAACGCCTTAATGTCCCGCTTATCGATTTATGCGAATTAAGCCGCCAGATTCTTATAGAAGCCGGCGATGAAGCCAGTAAAAAATGGTTCATGAATTTCCCGGCAGGTCTGTATGCTAATTATCCAAACGGTAAGGAGGACAACTCCCATCTTCGTCCGGAAGGTGCTATACTGTTTGCCGGCATCATTGCTAAAGAGCTAGAAAAACTGGGTGGAATCTACGCAGACCTTTTATTAGAAGGTCCGGACAAACCACTTTCCGCCGCTATTGAACCATAAAAAACTTTACGAAATGAGGTTAATTATGCAAGAACCACGTTTATGGTGCCCGGACCTCGGTAACGGCACCTTTCAAAACCCAATTTTATACGCAGATTACTCCGACCCGGACGTATGCCGCGTCGGTGATACTTTTTACATGACCGCTTCCAGTTTTAACTACATTCCTGGACTTCCTATTCTTGTTTCCAAGGACTTAGTCAACTGGGAGTTAAGAAATTATGCCATAAAGGAACGTATTCCCTATGATATGTATGACTCTCCTGCTCACGCCAAAGGCATCTGGGCACCGAGTATCCGCTATCATAACGGAGAATTTTTTATTTTTGTCGGCATGCCGGACCAGGGAATTTTCATGTTAAAAACAAAAGACCCGTTAGGTGACTGGTCTGAGCCTATCCTTGTTCTTCCGGGTAAAGGCTACATCGACCCATGCCCTATCTGGAACGAAGACGGCACCGCTTATGTGGTTCACGGCTACGCCAAGAGCCGCATCGGCTTTAAGAGCATTCTCGGCATCTTCCAGATTACTCCTGACGGTGAACGTGCCATCAGCGATGACGTGTTCTTATATGACGGTACAAAAACAAATCCTACTATTGAAGGTCCAAAAGTATATAAGCGCAACGGATACTTTTACATCTTTGCTCCTGCCGGCGGTGTAAAAACCGGATGGCAGACCGTACTGCGCTCCAAAAATCTGTACGGTCCTTATGAAGAAAAAATTGTCATGCATCAGGGAAGCTCTGATATCAACGGTCCTCACCAAGGCGGTTTGGTAGATACCCCTTCCGGCGAAGAATGGTTTATTCACTTCCAGGATGCCGGAGTATACGGAAGAATTACTCATATGCAGCCGGTAGTATGGAAAAACGACTGGCCGGTTATTGGTAAGGATGTGGAAGGAATTGACTGTGGTGAACCACAGCATGTTTATCCGGTTCCTGATTGCTATTCTACACAAGTAGAGCCATTCTTTTTAAAGGCTTCCGATGATTTCAGCTCTTCGGAACTGGGACTGCACTGGCAGTGGCTGGCTAACAGTAAAAAAATGTTTTATTCCTTGACCGAACGTCCGGGAGCTCTACGTCTTTACAGCATTACTCCAACCGATGAAAAAAACACTGTTCTTTGGAACTGTGCCAACGTATTGACCCAGAAGCTGG
Source organism: Lachnospiraceae bacterium (assembly GCA_045593825.1). Taxonomy (GTDB): domain Bacteria; phylum Bacillota; class Clostridia; order Lachnospirales; family Lachnospiraceae; genus SIG299. The sequence goes on along the minus strand of JAZNXI010000107.1, from coordinate 2,727 downwards.
TATGTCCTGCTTTTACCGCAGATTTTACCATGGATATTACCGGATTAAAAGATAATGCTCAAGCCGGCATCATTATGATTGGTGGAGAATATTCTGCCCTTGCGTTCCGCAAAGAAAGCAAAGAACTTAAGTTGGTATATTTTGAATCCGAAACAAAAAAGCCGGATTCTGCTATAAAAGATACCAATACAAATGATATTAAAATAGAAAATATTTTGCATTCTACTAGCGTAGACAGTAATGCATCCACTGCTGTCCTGCGAATTATATTTGGCGCAGACAAGGTTTGCCAGATGTATTATAAGCTGGAAAACGAAAGTGAGTTCACAAAGATTCCATTTGCCTCCACTCCAAAGGATCATACCTGGGTTGGAGCAAAAATTGGTATGTTTTCTACAGGATTAGAACCATGTAGCAATCATGGTTTTGCAGATTTTACTGAAATCCTTGTAACGATGCATTAAATATATTTTCTTGCATTGTAGAATAAGTTGTGTTAGACAAAAAAACTCCCGGAACATCATTCCGGGAGCTTTTATTTTATAACTCTATTCTCTTGTAAAGCAATCTACACCATCCAGCATGATTTCTTCGCCATCCTGGCCGGTAACGGTTACGTTCTTAAGTTCCAGAACTTCCAGATTCTTTGCTAACATTCCGGACTTGGTTGTCTTATCTGCTCCATCCATCATAGCAGGAACTCCCGCCTTTGGATTTTCCGCATAAGTGAAGCTGACATTTTCAAAACCAACCTTCTTAATCTTCTGCTCCGGGAGACCAAACATGTAGGCCGCAGCCGCATGACAGTTGGTGGCTTTAATGTTTCTAAAATTCAGCTCACCGATGTATGGTGTTCTGTCATCCACAGGGAAATATTCCTTGGACTGCACATACTGGCTGTGTCCGTCCGGATCACAGAAATAAAATGCATTGATAACAATTGGTGTCATCACATGGTCCATTTCAATATTTTCAAACAAAATACCATCAATAATGGCATCCTTACCACGTCCGCGTCTTGTTTTAATACGGAGTCCACGATCGGTATGCAGGAACTTACAGTCCTTTACTACCAGATTCTTTACACCGCCGGCCATTTCACTTCCAATGGTAATGGAACCGTGACCGTCTCTCATGCAGCACTGGCGGATCATCAGATTTTCCGATGGCTTCTTGTGCTTTGCACCCATATAAATCTTACCGGATTTGATGGCAATACAGTCATCACCCAGAGAGAAATACACACCGATAATCTCTACATTGCAGCAGGATTCCGGGTCTAAACCGTCCGTATTTGGAGAATCCGCAGGATTTAACACCTTTAAATCAATAAATTTTAAATTATCAGAAAAATACGGATGCAGATTCCAGGACGGGCTGTTCTGGAACTGTACGCCGTGTAAAATTACATTCTTACAGTGATTTAAAAATACCAGACGAGGTCTCCAGGCAATCTTGCGTGTCTTAGGATCTGCCCACCAGGTATCGTGGGAGGAACATCCGTCGATAATACCCTGGCCGGTAATCAGTACGTTTTCTACGTTAATACCGGTGATAATGCCTGCAAAACAGTCAATTGGGTTGCCTTCCCAGGTACCAAGGTTATATTCTTCCTGCTCATCATAGCTGGTGATAACACCCGGTAAAATCGGGAACTTGGTACGGTCTGTAGTAGCATAAATATGCGCACCCTTGGCAAGCTCCAGGGTTAAGTCACTCTTTAAAAATAACATAGTGATTCTGTAATCACCGGCCGGAATCAGCACTCTACCACCCTTTGGACAGGCATTGATGGCACACTGGATAAACAAGGTATCATCGTTTTTGTTGTCACCCTTTGCACCGAATTCCTTTACATTTAATGTAACGAATTCGTTTTCTGTGCAAACGGTAACCACGTCAGATTCTTTATCTGCAAACTTTACCTGCACTTCATATGCGGTTGCAGGCTTTAAATCAAACAGGGAAATAACAATTTTGTTACTGCGCTCTGCTTCCACACCGTTTACATATACTACATGCTCTTCTTCCGAAGTGTAGCAGCCACAATCCTTAAGCTCTAATACCAGGCTTCTGGCAGTTTTTAAAATAACGTCAAAATTTAATTTATTCATGCCTTCGTCCCCCTGTATTAGTTACGCTCAAAGCGGTGGTTTAACCGCTCGATGGCATACTTTGCTGCCGGATACTTGCTGTCAGCAAATGGTTGTAAATCATCCTCATACTTTTCCAGCAAAAATGCCTTGTAAAAGCATGCCTTTGCCAATGCGTAAGCAACGGTTTCGTCCGGATTTGCAGAAACAGCAACATACTGCTCCCAAAGCAAGGTCTGAATGGTTTTATAGTGCTCATAAATTTCCTCAGAGAAATATTCCAACACTTCAGCCAACATAGCAAAGATTTTCTTGCTTCCCGGATACTTCTTTACCGCAGCTTTGCACTGGTTTACCAAATCAATATAATTTTCTTTTTTATTTAACTGTGTCTCAAATAAGGTATATACCGGCATTGTCTAAAGTAAAAGTTCTTCCTGAGCAATTCCTTCTGCTGTAAATAAACCTTCAGCGTCTCTTGACAGAGAAGAAATTTCTTTTGCTGCTGCAGTTAAAGCATCTTTATACGCTTCTTTTTCTACAGTAAACAGAAATGCCACGGCTTTTTTGTCAGCCTTAGCCGCAAGCTTAATTTCCTCTAATACCTTACTGTCCTTTGTTACTTTATACTCTT
>JAZNXI010000106.1:0-4668 GCA_045593825.1 Lachnospiraceae bacterium | reverse complement strand
TCATGCCTTCTGTAAAGAGCAGGAACTTACCTACTATATGCTTGGTGGAACCATGCTTGGTGCTTACCGTCATCAGGGCTTTATTCCCTGGGATGATGACATCGATATCGGTATGCCAAGGGCAGATTATGAAAAACTGCTGGCGTTGAAGGATAACATGCCTTCCGGATACGGTATCCGGCATCATCGGTTTGAGTCAGGAATTCCGTATGCGTTTACGCATTTTGAGGATGTGAATACCACCTACATAGAGCAGAGACGCAGTAAAGATACTTATGTAGGAGGTGTCTATCTGGAAATCTTTCCTTTGGACACAGCCCCCGCGGGAAAGCTTTCCAGGCTTTTAAAATCTTATCAGGTAAGGTTTTATAAAAGAATTCTGTACGGTCTGATTCTGGATTATAATCAGAAAAAGAGAACGTTTCCAAGGTCGTTGATTATTAAAACCATCCGGCTTTTGTTTGATATGGATAAAACAACAAAGCGGTTAGACAACTGCATCCGCAAGGAAGATGGTAACAGCGGAATATATTCCAATTTACTCGGTCATTGGGGCATTAAGGAAGATATTTCCAAGAAGATTTTCGGAACACCAAAGGAATTTGTGTTTGAAAAACGTAGCTTCTATGGCGTAGCAGAGCCGGAACAGTATTTAACCTGTCTTTACGGTGAAAACTATATGACACCTCCTTCCGAAGAAGAAAAGGAAGCAGGAAAACATCCGGCAGCGTATATGAATTTAGAAGTACCATACCGGTTATATAAAAAAGAAAGCAGATAGCACAAAGAGTACTATCTGCTTTTTTTATTCGGTACGGGTTGGTATGGTTTCTAAGAAATCCTTGGAAAAATGCAGCTTGCCGTCAGAGGTAATAAAAACTGCATAAACATCAGGCAGGGAGTCAATGAGACGCATGCCCTTTTCTAAACCTAAGGCAAAGCAGGCAGTGCTCAGAGCATCTCCGGTGGCAGAATCCTTGCTGATAATGGTAACCTGTAAAAGGTCGGTATTACAAGGGTATCCGGTTTTTGAATCTAAAATATGGTGATAGAAGTTTCCGCTTTCATCGTAAAAGTAACGTTCGTAAATGCCGGAAGAAACCATAGAGCAATCTTTTAATTCGGAAATTGCCACTACTACGGCATCACGGTCTTCAAAGGGTTTCTGGATTCCTACGTTGAAGGCGGAGCCGTCCGTTTTTTCGCCTACCAAAAGAATGTTGCCGCCAAGATTAATGATTGCGCTGGTGACACCTTTTGATAAAAGAAAGTCTTTTACCTGGTCTGCAATATAGCCTTTGGCAACAGCGCCAAGCTCCAACTGCATGCCGGGGGTTGCAAAGGAAAGGGTGTTACCGGTGAAAGAAATGCCGGAATAATCTACCAGGGCTTTTGCTTTGGCAATGGCTTCCTCTGCCGGTGGTTCTGTTTTGTGTTCCAAGTCAGAAAAATCCCACAAAGAGGATAATGGAGCAATGCTGATATCCAAAGCCCCTTCGGAAAGGGAAGCATAGTCCAGGCTGAATTCTAAAATATTTTTTAATTCATTGGAAACGGTAAAGGTAGTTTGTGGATTGGTACTGCTTGCAGAAGCTTTATTGATGGAAAATACCTCAGAACCTTCCAAAGTTCTGCTGAACAGTTTTTCGTATTTGTCAATGACAGCGAAACATTCGTTTAAGATGTTATAATCGGTGGAATCATAAATCTGGATGGTGCACACGGTGTGCAGCAAATCATAGCAGCAGGCAGAGATAGGAGAAACATCTCCGGTGGTTAAAGGAATGATAAGGTAGTTTCCTTCTGTTGCCAGTGTACCGGAACTTGTGCCGGGTGTTTGAGTAACGGGAGGGGTATTGTTCTTTGAACCGGATGGAAAATTACAGCCGGAAAAAAGTGTTGTGACGGATACTATCAGTATTAGAAAAGCAGAGTACAATCTGCAACGGATGGTTTGTTTCAAAATAACCTCTTTCTGCGTCGGTTGCGCGTGGTTCTGTCTTGGATTTTAAAGGTTTTGAGAAAAACTGTCAATGGGAAAATAACACTTTACATAATGAACAAAATACAGTATACTAAACAGGCAAAAACGAATAAATTATAGGTCTATTGCCCTATAAATATTAGATTAGAAAGTGAGATTATTATGAAAAAGAAAAAGGACAATGGTTTAAAGGCGGTAATCTGGCTTGCAGTGGCAACCATCGTGGTTGGCGGCGCTTCTATTGCTATCTCTAAAATGGAACATGCAGGAAGCACGGTTCTTGATGTAACAGGAGCAAGCTCCAAAATCAAAGAGGCAAGACAGAATGCAGACGGTACCTATACCGTAGTGGTTTCCGAAGACGGTTATGTTGGTGAAATGATTATTGAAGCAACTTATTCCGCGGACGGTCAGACTTTGGTTTCTTATGATGTAACCAGTAGCGAAGAAACAGAAAATATCGGTACTAAGGTAGATGAAGATGTATATAAGGCAGTGCTTGCAGGAGTTAAGCTTCCGGTAACCGCAAACGGTCTTGATATTTCCGGCATTCTTGGAATCGAACAGGGAAAAGCACCTGCAGCAGGTGATTTAAAAGACGGTGTATATAAAGCTCAGACAGAACCGGACGAAAAAGGAAATTACGGTTTTGTAACCGTAACCGTAGCAGACGGCAAGGTAACAAGCGTAGTATGGGATGAAATGTATGGCGGTGCCTCCAAGGCAGAACTGGCAGCAACCGGCCAGTATGTCATGGTAGAAGGCAATCCAACCTGGAAAGATCAGTCCGAGTCTCTCGGAGCATATGTGGTAGCAAATCAGACTACCGACGGTATCTTAAATGAAAAGGGCTACACCGATGCGGTATCCGGCGTCAGCATTTATGTAGGCGGATTTGTAGATTTAACCAATCAGGCGATGGCACAGGCAGCTGCAACCCTGCAATTAAAGGACGGCGAATATAAAGCCCAGGCAGAGCCGGATGAAAAAGGCAATTACGGTTTTGTAACCGTAACCGTTGCAGACGGCAAAGTAACCAGCGTAGTTTGGGACGAAATGTACGGTGGTGCCTCCAAGGCAGAACTGGCAGCAACCGGCCAGTATGTCATGGTAGAAGGCAATCCAACCTGGAAAGATCAGTCCGAGTCTCTCGGAGCATATGTGGTAGCAAATCAGACCACCGACGGTATTTTAAATGAAAAGGGCTACACCGATGCGGTATCCGGTGTCAGCATTTATGTAGGCGGTTTCGTAGATTTAACAAACAAGGCAATTGCCCAGGCCGGCGAAGTAGAATATGGGTTTGTAGGTACACCGGCGGAGGATGCAGGCATTACCAAGGTGGATGTAGTATCCGGTGCGACCTTCTCCTCCAAGGCAGTTCTTCGTGCTATCAATGAAGGCTTTGTATATTTAAGAGATTTTGTATTAAATAAGTAAAATAATTCGTGGAAAAAGTGAGTTCCCTATGTTATAATGACAAGGTACGTTATAGCATAGGGACTTTTTTATGTTTTTCTTTACTTTGGCACTTGACATTATTAAAGTAAGGGTATACAATGATAGAAATTGAATTAACGCTATAACGAATTAAAGTGACAAATTCAGAAAGAGAGAGGATTCTATGAGAAAGATGGTTTTATCTATTCTGGTAGATAACACTTTCGGTGTATTAAGCCGTGTGGCAGGTTTGTTCAGCCGCAGAGGTTATAATATCGACAGCTTAACCGTAGGTGTGACAGAAAACAGCAACTTCTCCCGAATGACCGTAGTGGTTACCGGAGATGAACAGATTCTTGACCAGATTAAAAAGCAGCTGGCAAAGCTGGAAGATGTAAGAGAAATTAAGGAGCTTCCACCGGGACAGTCTGTTTCCAGAGAGCTTATTTTAGTTAAAGTAGCGGTAACTCCGGCAGAACGCCAGTCCGTTATTTCCATTGCGGATATTTTCCGTGCAAAAATCGTTGACGTGGCTCCGGATTCTTTAATGATAGAGCTTACCGGAAACGAAGCTAAATTAGCAGCATTTATCGAATTGCTTGAAGGCTACACTATTAAAGAAATTGCCCGCACCGGTATTACCGGCCTTTCCAGAGGCGTTGGCGATATGGGCGAGTACATAGAAGATTAAAGAGAGTGAGGATAAAAAAATGGCAAAGATTTATTATGAGCAGGATTGTAACATTTCCATGTTAGAAGGTAAGACCGTAGCGGTTATCGGTTACGGCAGCCAGGGTCACGCACATGCATTAAACATGAAGGAGTCCGGCGTTAACGTTATCATCGGTCTTTACGAGGGCAGTAAGTCCTGGGCTAAGGCTGAAAAGCAGGGTCTTACCGTATACACAGCAGCAGAAGCTGCAAAGAGAGCTGATATCATCATGATTCTGATCAACGATGAATTACAGGCTTCTATGTACAAGAAAGATATCGAACCAAACCTGGAAGAAGGCAATATGTTAATGTTTGCTCTTGGTTTAAATATTCATTTTGGACAGATCGTTCCGCCAAAGAATGTTGACGTTACCATGATTGCTCCTAAGGGCCCCGGACATACTGTAAGAAGTGAATATCAGGCAGGCAAGGGTGTTCCTTGTTTAGTTGCTGTTCATCAGGATGCTACAGGTAAGGCTCTTGATAAAGCACTTGCATATGCACTTGCAATCGGTGGAGCAAGAGCTGGT